>CAJWBT010000066.1 GCA_913020235.1 uncultured Chloroflexota bacterium | reverse complement strand
GAACAGGCGGCCCGAGAGCTGCGCTACTCCTTCTTGGCCGAGGTGGCGGCCAGGGTTGGAGCCTCTGCCGTGGCGGCCGGCCACACCGCCGACGACCAGACAGAGACGGTGCTGATGCATATTCTTCGGGGCGCGGGTCTCCATGGGCTGCGGGGCATGTCCGAGCTATCCCCCTGGCCCTGGACCGATGATGGCGTCAACCTTCGCCTGTTTCGTCCACTGCTCCAGGCCACCAAGGCGGAAACGGTGGGCTACTGCCAGGCCCTGGGGCTCGACTACCGGGAGGACACCGGGAACTACCTTCATCGCTTTACCCGGAACCGGGTCCGCCACGATCTATTGCCTTTGCTGGAGTCTGAGTACAATCCCAGGGTTCGGGATTCCCTGGCCCGGCTGGCCCGGACCGCGGCGCTGGAGACGGACTACCTGGAGGAAGAGGTGTCAAGGTTGTGGCCACAGGTGACGGTTCAGGAGGACGGGGCCGTCGTCTTCCGGCAACCGGCTCTGGCCACCCTGCACCCGGCGATCCAGAGATTGCTGCTGCGCCGGGGTTACGCTCATCTGGTGGGTGACACTCGTAGGTTGGGAGAGCGGCATCTGACCGCCATGGCAGAGCTGGCAGGGTACATGGCGGCGGGCCGCAGCCTGGACCTGCCGGGCGGGCTGAAGCTTCAGAGCACCTACGGCTACCTTCGGCTGTCCCGGGATTCCGGCCTGCCATGTCCCTTCCCTGGGATGGACGGGGACCATTATCTCTCCCTACCCTCCGGTGGGGACCCGAGGGTGGCCGCCGAGGCCGGTCCGTGGCTGGTAACCTTCCGCGTTGGCGGCTCTCCCCAGCTTCCCTCTGCAGAAGGAGGGGATCCGGGAGGCATCAAGTCCTGGTCCGCCTGGCTGGACCGTGAGTGCTTGGGCGACTTGGTGCAGGTCCGGACCCGGCTGCCCGGCGACCGGTTCCAGCCGCTTGGCATGGACCAGGACAAGAAACTTCAGGATTTCTTCACCGACGCCCGGGTGCCCGGAGACTGGCGCGACCGGGTCCCGCTGCTGGTCTCAAGCCGCGGCATCGCTTGGGTCGTCGGCTACCGCATCGCCCACTGGGCCAGGGTCCGAGTAGAGGAGCCGGCCCCGACGGAGGCCGTACGGGTCGAATTTGAGCTTGTCGGTGGCTACAACAGGCCGTAAATAGCGGAAGAGCCTGGTGCTGCCTACAACCCCAGCAGGCGAGCCGGGTTGTCCTTTACCAGCATTCCCACCTCCACCTCTTCCATGCCGGCCTGAAGCAGGGTGGCGATGCCCATCCGAAGCCCCTCGGCGGGCATCGGGTGATAGTCCTGGCCGAAGTCGGTGCTGACGATGCAGTTCTCGGGGCCGATGGCGGAGATGGTCTCGGCCAGCTCCCTGGGGTTGAGGCGGCAAGTAACCGGCATCATGACGTGAACGCAGTGCTCAATGTAGGCCCCCATGCCGGCCAGGGTCTTCATATCCTCCACCGTCATCCCCGTCCAGAAGGACATGGTCGTGGCATGGGTCACCACTATGCGGCCGATTCCCAGGTTGCGGGCCTCCGCCACCACCACCATGCTCTCCTCCGTGGAGAGATGGCCGGTGGCCAGGACCAGGTCGTGGGCTTTGACTACCTCCAGGATGGCGTACGCCTCGGGCACCAGCCGGCCCTGGTCATCCAGCACGGAGATCCCGCCGTTGAGGCCCTTCCGCTGACGGTCGGCTCGGGCCGAATAGGTGGGCATCCAGACCAGCCTGCCACCCATTGCGGCGCTGCATTCCACCGCCATTGGGTTCAGGCCGCCCACCTGAACGTCCAGGGCCACCCCGCCGATCAGGGTAATGCCTGGTACGGCTTGGCTGGCGGTAAACGCCACCGGGTGGGTGAGATATTCGTGGCTCTTTAAGACCATGCCCCGCATCCCCATGTCCCGGGCCTGCTGAGCAATCTCTATGGCGCCGCCCCGGCGTTCCACCTTGGGGTCCGGGGCGAAATGGACGTGGATGTCAAGGGCACCTTCAAGGAGCCGGTCTACGTTGCTCATGGTATCCCTTCATGCCCTTTCGAGCCGCGCCGCCAGGCGGCCACCGGCCAGGGTCCGGTTCGCCACGGGGAAGCTGACAGCTGGGGGCGAGTTTGCGCCGGCGCAAGCCAGTGATGACGTTACAACTGGCGCACTCTTCAAAGATTTAGCAGGATTGTAGGTTACCCGGGCTATGGAAGTCAAAAAGCCCTTCCCAGGGAGACCCGGTGCACCCGGCCTTGTCCGTCGTGGTACAGCCTGATGCAAAATGCCAGGAGAGAACAGGGCGACGATCACCGAGCACGGCAAGGGTCTGAGAGGCCCGTAGCGCCGGCCTCCACGGAGTCCATTGACTACCTTCAGGGGGGGTGGTATATGTATTCTTGGAACCTGGACAAGGACGGTGCATTTGCATGGCTGCTTCGGCTCCGAAGAGGTTCGACTACCAATCGGCAGAAATAGGGGAAGACCTGGGGTCCTACGAATATGTCCTGAGCCGGGAGACCCTCGACGGTTTTCGGCAGGCGGTTGAAGACCCCGACGCGCCCTTCCCCACCATCGCGGTCAAACACGACCTGACCGCTTTCTTTATGGCCTACGAAGACAACACCGGTGGCGTGAACGCCGGAACCGAAGTCGAGTTCTTCAATCCACCCCTTCCGGGCAAGAAGATCAAGGTCACGGCCCGAATCTCCGATAAGTACTCGCGACGGGACAAGCCCTACCTGGTGACCGAGGCCAGGGCCGTCGACGAAGACGGGCGGCTGCTGGAAATAACTCGCACCTACATGATGAAGAAGCCTGACGAACTGGGAAAGAAGTGGCAGCCTAAGAGCTAGAGGCCGGCCCGGAGACCTCCTCGCCACCCAAGTAGATCACCCAGGCCCGGCGGTCAATCCTCCGGGCCATCTGTTTTTCTGCCGGCGTGCTCCAATACCGGCTTGCCAGAGACAAGGGTGCCGGTGATTCGGTGTATACTAACTGCGGAGCAATAAGGCGGAGCTGCCGCCAGGGTGCTCTAACCAAGTGATTTGCTGGGTCCAGGGCGCAACCGTTCTGGTATGTGCCCGGACCGGCTACCGAAACTGGAAAGTGGTAGCGAGGATCAGACTGTAGCTGGGAACTGGGCCGATTTTCCCGTCACGCGCCGGAGAACCAGCAGCTATGGTCGTATAGGGATTCCAGGACGTTCACCCGGAATGGAATCATCTCCAATTGGAGGAGCGATGCCGGCTCCTAGTTCCGACTCATACGATGTGGTGGTAATCGGCGCGGGCCTGGCGGGCATGACCGCCGGCGCCATGCTGGCCCAGCATGGGATGCGGGTGCTGGTGGCAGACCACCGGCCCTCCCCCGGTGGCGTCTGTCACAGCTTCCAACGCGAGGAGTTCACCTTCGACGTTGGTCCCCACCTCCTCAGCGGTTGTGGCGATGGATGGGTAGTGGATCAAGTCTTGCGCCGGATCGGCGGCCGCGATCGGGTGGAGTTCCTTCCCGTCAACCCGCTGGCCCGGGTTGTTTTCCCGGAGCACGCCTTCGACATTCCCGCCGACGGAGAAGCGCTTCTGGACATACTCTCCGAGCACTTCCCCGGAGAGCGTGGCCAGCTTGGCATGCTGTACCGGGAGATGCTGGCCATGTACCGGGAAGTGGATGAGCTGCCCCACACCTTCGGCATCTGGCAGTACCTGAAGGTGCCCGTCAACCAGCCCATCTTCCTCAAGTATCCGTCCAAAACTTACCAGGACGCCATGGACGCCTTTCTTTTGGACCCGCGCTTGAAGGCCGCCATGGCGTCTCTGTGGGTCTTCTTCGGCCTGCCTCCCTCCCGCATTTCAGCCGTTTTCTGGACGGTGGTCATGGCCACCTATTTCCTGGGCGGCGGGTGCTACCCCAAGGGCGGATTGGGGAATTTGGCCCAAGCCTTCGCCTCCGGACTGGAGCAGTGCGGTGGCGAGCTGTTGCTGAACACCCGCGCCGAGCAAATCATGGTGTCCAAGGGTCGCGTGACGGGGGTCAACCTCAAGGACGTCACCGGCCGGTGGCTGCCCGACGGAAGAGCCGCCGGCACAAATGGGACCTCCGGGGAGAGTTTTCAGGTGAAGGCGACTCACGTTGTGTCCACCGGGGATGCAATGGGCACCCTCCTCAACTTGGTGGGAGAGGAGCACCTGCCGCGCAAGCTCGTCAAGGGGCTCGGCAAGATGGAGCCGTCCTTGTCTCTGGTCAAGGTGGCACTGGGCGTGGATATGGACCTGGCTGCCGCCGGGTTCGGCCGGCACGACACCGTTATTTATGATTCCTATGACATGGACGGGGTCTTCAGCCGGATGATGTCCGGGCTTCCCGACGCCCCGTGCGACGTCACCGTGCCTTCGGTAACCGACCCGTCGCTGGCGCCCCAAGGAGCCCACACAGTTTACCTGTGGAACTACGTTCCCTATTCGGAGGCGCGGGACTGGCAGGCCACCGGAGGAGAGGTCGCAAAACGTTTCGTGAAGTGGATGGATGACCGCGCTCCGGGCTTCGCCGGAGCGGTGCGCCAGCAGGTCGTTGCCACACCCGAGACCCTCCGGGAGTTCGCCTTGACAGTGGACGGCGCTCCTTACGGGTGGGCCTTCTCCCCCAAGCAGATGGGCTTCAACCGGCTCCAGCCCAGGACCCCCATCAAAGGGCTGTACCTTTCTGGGCACTGGACCACGCCAGGGGCCGGGGTTGCCGGAGTGGTCATGTCCGGGGAGCGTACCGCGGATATTGTGGCGGCAAAAGAGGGGTTTGCGCTATGGCGGAAGAGCGCGTAGCAGCTCGGCATTGGTCCAACAAGCTTTCGGTCTGGTACCAGGAGATACGGCCCCCGTTCCTGACGGCGTCGGTTGTCCCCATCCTGCTGGGCACCTGCATGGCCTGGAGCCGGGAAGGTGAATGGGACTGGGGCCTTTTCCTGATGGCTATGCTTGGAGGAGTCCTCCTGCATATCGGTACCAACGTCATCAATGACTACTTCGACCATCGGGCCGGCACGGATGAGGTGAACCTCGAGTTCGTGCGACCCTACAGCGGCGGCAGCAGGATGATTCAGCTCCACTTGATGACTCCCAGGGAGGTGCTGCTGGAGTCCATCGTTGCCTTCGTTGGGGCGACTATTGTGGGTGTGGCCCTTATTTTCATTGTGGGTATCCCCATCCTGTACATCGGATTGGTGGGTATGCTCTCGGGCGTTCTCTACACCGTCTGGCTGGTGCGAGTGGGCGTGGGTGAGGTGTTCGTTGGCCTGAACTTCGGGGTGCTCATGACCGTTGGCGCCTATTACGTTCAGGCCCGTACCGTCTCCGCAGAGGTGGTTGCGGCCTCCATCCCTCTGGCGTTCTTGATCGCGGTTGTCTTGTTCATCAACCAATTCCAGGACTATGCGGCGGACAAGGCCACGGGGAAGCACAACCTGGTCGTGCGCTTGGGCAGGGCCCGCTCGTCCATGGTGTTTGTGGTAGTGCTGGCCGCAAGCTACGTGTCGCTGGTTGTGGGCGTGGCCGCGTTCGGCGTCTCGCCTTTCGCGTTGCTGGCGCTGTTGACCATGCCCCTGGCGTGGAAGGCGGGGCGGACGGCCCGGCGCTTCCACGACGATTACCTTCGGCTCACGCCGGCAAACCAATCAACCATCATGGTTCATATGCTCGCGGCCCTGTTGATGACCCTGGGCTACGCTGTGCAGAAGGCCGTTAATTAGCGGGCGGACGATTGGAGACCGCCACGTATCCGCCCCTCTGCTAAGTATTTGAGGTTAGACCCCTCGCGGCACCGTTCGGGGCTTGGGCTGCGGCAACTCGGAATGCAGCGAGTCGGCTATCCGACCCCTTTCTGGGCGCATGGCCAGGTAACCCGTTGGCCATTCCACCCTCGCCTCGGTGATCGTCCTCCCGGTGCGGCGACGGCCAAGTGGGAGGTTTCCAACGCTACGCCGTAATACTCCGGTAACTCGCTGGAGCATAAAACTGAGCCGGGCGGCAATCAACGAATCTCGAGGTGACGCGAGAAGTGCGTTTCTATTTATGTTGGCGAGTTGTATCATAGATACATCGACACAGTTGGGGCGGGAGCCAGAGCCGGTGGCCGGCTCGGCGCCGCCAAGTTGGGTAGAGGCTTTTTGAGAAACCTGGCGAGCTTTTTGGTCCACCTGTTCGGCAGAGATGAAGACCTGAGCCACGTATATCTTTCGGTGGTTCACGACCGGTGTTTGCTGTGCGAAGAGCCCATCAGCGAGTCCACGGCCTACTTGACCTACCGGGTATGTCCCTTCTGCCGCTTCCACTACACTCTGACCGCCAGAGAGCGGATTGAGTTATTGGCCGATAAGGCCACTTTCAAAGAGTCCCATAAGTACCTCAGTTCAGTAGCCCCTCTCTCGTTCTCCAGGAGGGGGCGCTACCGGAAGCTGCTCGTCCGGGACCAAAACCGTACCGGCCTGACCGAAGCTGCGGTCACCGGCCGTTGTCGAATCGACGGCGTCGACGTGATGCTGGTGGTCTTGGACTTTGGCTTCATGGGCGGCAGCATGGGCAGCGTCGTGGGAGAGAAGGTGGCCATGGCCCTGGAGACGGCGGCCCGCCGGGAGCTTCCCCTGCTGGCATTTGTTTCCGGCGGCGGCGCCCGGGTCCAAGAGGGTGTGCTGTCGTTGATGCAGATGGCCAAAACCGTGACCGCGGCCAAGCGGCTACGGGAGGCCGGAGCACCGTTCATCGTGGTACTCGCCAACCCTTCCACGGGCCAGGCCTACGCCAGTTTTGCCAACCTGGCCGATGTGATTCTGGCCGAGCCCGGCTCCTTAATCGGACTGTCGCCTTTGAGGACCTTGCGCGAGATCTCTCAAAGTCCCCTTCCCCTCGACGCGCACACCGCGGAGGCCCATCTGGGACACGGCCTCTTGGACAACGTAGTGGACCGGGAGGCCTTGCAACCCCGGCTGGCAACGCTCTTGCAAATTCTGACTTCCCAAAAGCAGGGAAAAGGGAACCATAAAGATTTGCTCCAGACCGAGCTGGAGGAGCTGGTGGAAACCGGGGTCTGGGAGGCGGTAACCATCGCGCGGCACGTGGAGCGGCCCCTGGCGATGGCCTATATGCGGTCCATGTTGGACCCTTTCTTCGAGCTGCGCGGGGATCGTCTGAGCAGCGACGACCGGTCGATAGTGGGAGGAGTGGGCTTTCTGTGCGGAGAGCCGGTGGTTGTCATCGGCCAGCAGCGGCGCGCACCGCTGGAAGGCCAGCGGTACCACGTGTGCGCCGACGGTCTGCGCAAGGCCCAGCGGCTGATCGCCCTGGCGGGCCGGTTCAAGCTCCCCCTGGTAACGCTGATCGACACCCAGGGCGCCGACCCAAGCCTGGAAGCGGAAGAACAGGGCATCGGCAATGCCATCGCCAACACCCTGTCGATGATGGTCGAGGCGCCCATTCCGGTCGTTTCCGTGATCATCGGCGAGGGCGGCAGCGAAGGGGCGTTGGCTCTGGGCATGTCCGACCGCATTCTTATGCAGCAGTACGCCATCTACTCGCCCATTTCGTTGAACCGCAACCTGGGCGGTCCTTTCCCCGACCATATGTTGGATCGTGAGGCGGCGGAAGCCTTGATGTTGACGGTCCAAGACTGCGTGGAGTTGGGCATCGTCGATCAGGCGGTGCCGGAACCGGAAGGCGGCTCCCATACCAACCCCAGGGAAGCGGCGAGCGTGATGCAACTGGCCGTCGTCAAGCAACTGGCTGAGCTTTCCAAGCTGTCCCAGGGCAAGCTGCTCAAGCGACGCTACCAGAAGTTTCGCCGGATGGGCGAGGCAAGCTCCTTCTCCCAGGAGGCCATGAACCTGGAAGTCGAGTTGTTGATCAATATCGCCGCCCACGGCGGGAGGCAGGGCCGCGCCGTCCGGGCCCAGAAAGTAAAGGCCCCGGAGAGTGAGTCAACCGAGGCCCTGATTCCAGCCGGAGAGGAAACCTAGCCGGCCACCGGTGAAGGTCAGGCCGCTTCGCGTCCCAATTCCCGCAGGCTCTTCTTGACCTCTTCGGCCACGGTGGCGTACTCTTCGCCCACCGCCGGGTCGACCAGGGTGGTCGGCTTGGAGGTGTCCTGGTAGGATGACCGCAGGGCGATGCTACCCAGGAAGGGAGCCTCGATCTCTTGGGCAAGCAACTTTCCGGCGCCGTCACCAAATATTTCGCCGGTGTAGTTTTCGACAATCCCCAAGATGTTCAAGTTGAGCTTCCGGATCATGTTGACGCAACGTTTGGCGTCTATGTTGGCCAGCTGCTGGGGCGTGCTGACGACCACGAAGCCATCCATCGGCAAAGTCTGCATGATGGTTAATGGAGCGTCGGACGTGCCGGGGGGCAAGTCCACCACCAGATAGTCCAGCTCGCCCCACTCGGTTATTTCCAGGAACTGAGTGATGGCGTTGTGAATCATCGGCCCCCGCCAAATGATTGCCTCTTCTTCTTTTTCCTGGAAGAAAGCCATCGACACCACTTTGACTCCCCATTTTTCTGAGGGCATGATCTGTCCGTCGATGAAATCTGGTTTGTCGACTATGCCGAGGACCCGCGTTGCATTGGGGCAGTCGATGTCCACATCCAGCAGCCCGACCTGCTTTCCCTCCTGGGCCAGGGTTACGGCCAGGTTCACCGCGATGGTCGTCTTCCCGACGCCTCCTTTGCCGCTGTAGACCCCGATCTTGCTCCCGATTTTGGACAGGCGGCCGGTTATCTGGCGCTTCTGCTGCCAGCTTCGCTTGATCTGCTCCAGCCTTGGATTCTCTTGAGGAGTCGACATGCTTCTTTCCTTTAGGCTGCCGTTTTCGGTGGAGTTGTACCGGTGGACTATACGGTTCTCTCTCGGGCAAGCCATACAAATTGTTATGGCGGTTATCAGAACGCCGCCTGGATTCACCCGGCGAGCGGTTGGTCGACAGATCGGGCACACCAGAAGGCCGCAGGAGTTGGCCTGCGGCCGGAGCCAGAAACGCACGGCCCTAAGCGGTCTACCCGTCTCGCCAGGAGGGGAGAGGGGCAGTCTGGTCAACCTATCGAGCCACGAGGCCCGCGGATACCCATTCAAGTTTAAGGGGGCGCCGCCCCATCGGCAAGCCTGGCTGAGCCGCAATCGACGCTATATCCCCATCATGATCCGAGCTTCTTCGCTGATGAGATCAGGCGTCCAGGGCGGATCGAAAACCAACTCGACCTCCACCTCATTCACGCCCTCGATCTCCAGGACGGCCGATTCCGCCTGCTGCGCGATGAACGGTCCCATGCCGCAGCCCGGGAAGGTCAGCGTCATCTGGACGTAGACGTCGCCGCCGGTGACCTGGATGTCGTAGATCAGTCCCAGGTCAACGATGTTTACCGGTATCTCCGGATCGAAAACGGTTTTCAGGGTCTCAAAGACAACCTCTTGCGTTACCGTGGCCTCCACCATTCTCTCCTCCTGCTGCCGGGCCTGACCTCAATTATATATAATGTTGACCGAATAGGTCAACAATCTAGGGAATGAGCAGCAGCTTGCCGGTGGTGGCCCGGCCC
>CAJWBT010000065.1 GCA_913020235.1 uncultured Chloroflexota bacterium | reverse complement strand
CGTCACGACCCGGGCCCTCCCCTTCGCCCTAGTCTACGTATTCCTGTGGGAAGGGCTGATCGGCTCGTTCATCAGTGGCGTCGGCTACCTCAGCGTGCGGGGTTACACCCTGGCCATCATGCACGGGATCGATGATTCGAGCTTCGAGGCGCTGAGTTCACGAGTGATCGAGTTCCCGGCGGCCCTGGTGGGAGCCTCTGTTGTAACCGTAGTGTTTTTCTGGCTGGCAGTACGCCGCCTGCGGCGGATGGACGTGCCTTAGGGGCGGCCGCCGCGCACCGTTTCCCTTCCCGTGGGATTCCAACACCGCCCGGCGCCGGCCGGGCCGTTGCTTTTTCAGGAACTACGGGAGGGAACCAAGGCCCGCCCCGGGCCAGGCTGGTGGTAAGATTACCCCGTACCCCGCCCGTTCACCCGGCTTTGTAGGACTTGATCTTTGCCCGTGTCAGGGACAGTCAAAACTGCGGGGTCACCCGAGGACTTCAACGCAATGCAGCATTCAGGGCCGGCCGTCTACATACCCGAAAGGGGCCACCGCCCGGATGCCTTGCCCCACCACCTTTCGAGGGCGCCGGCATGTTCGCTCGGAAATGCGGGGCAACTTGGCCGGTAGCTGCCAAGTGCGAGGCCGCCCCGAGCGGTTCGGCGGGCCTAGCCACTCTTGCGGGCCGTCATGAGGCCCCATGAGTAGTATTGTCTCAAACCTCCGCCACCCGCGAAGGATAGGGTACGCATGGCGGCTGCTCGCAGTGGTCAGCGTCATGGTGGCGTTGAACAGCAGCTTCTTCGAAAGAGGCGCGACCATCTTCCTGGTTCCCGTGCAGAACGGCCTGGGGCTCAGCCGGGCCAGGGCGTCACTGATATTCTCGCTAGCCCGTTCCGAAGGCGCCATGGGAGGCCCCGCGGTGGGGTACGTGGTCGACCGGTTCGGGACCAGGAAGACGGTGACCGCCGGGGCGATCCTGGCGGGGATTGGGTTCATTATCTTTGGCACCGCCTCCAATTTCTGGACCTTCGCCGTGGCCTACATGCTGTTCATTTCGTTCGGGGCCACGATGGCTTTCCAGGATGCCACGTCCGCCTGGGTCAACACCTGGTTCAACAGGTTTCGAGTGCGGGCCATGGCGGTTCGTGAAGTTTCGGGGAACCTGGGCTCAGCCATCATGATACCCGTCATGGTCGGGTTGATCACGGCGTTTGGCTGGCGGACCGTCGCCATAATGGCTGCGGTGGCTTACCTGGCGATCATCCTGCCGCTCACCCGCCTGCTCAAAGACTCTCCGGAAAGCGTTGGGCTACTGCCCGATGGGGTGACCCCGGAAGAGGCGCCCGCCCGAAGGGTTGTGGCGCAAACCCAGTCTTCCGCCGCCCGGCGGGGAGCCAGCTACCAGAGCCAGGTCGACTTCACCGTCAAGGAGGCCCTCAAGACATCTTCTTTCTGGTTTCTGTTGGCCGGCACCACCTTCAGGCATGTGGCCAAGGCGGGGGTGGAGGTACACTTGATCGCCATTTTCCAGTGGAGGGGGCTTGATGTGGGTACCGCCGGCTTGATCTTCACCTTGTGGGTGGCGATGAACATTCCGGCCAAGCTGGTCCTTGGAGCTTTCGCGCACCGGGCTCCAAGACGGACAACCCTGGCCGGGGGGGTGCTGCTCTACGTCTTGGCCTTTGGGCTGCTGCTGAATGCTGATCAGGTCTGGCTCATCGCTCTCGCGGCGGCCATCGGAGGAACCTCTGAAAGTATCACCCCCCTGAACTGGGGGACTCTCGGCGACTACTTTGGGCGGCGGCATTACGCTACTCTGAGGGGGGTTATCAACTTGAGCTACAGTTGGGCCTGGCTGGTGATGCCTTTCGCCGCGGGCTGGTGGTTCGATCGGCACGCCAACTACTCCGTCCCCCTGGTGGTTGCTTCCATCGCCGCCCTCCTTTCGGCGGTTGCCTACACCCTGATCCGGCGCCCCCCTCTGCCGGTGCGGCTGGCTCCTGTACCCAAGGTAATCGAAAGATAAGTGACCTCTCGGATTCCTTTATGCGTCTGGCTTGCCATAGCGGGTCACCGGGAGAGTTGAGAAAGTTGTGTTGCCCAACCGGAGGTGGGGCAACACAACCCAAGCTGAACTTCGTGGGGCTTCGCGATCTCCCGCTTCTCCGGAAATGCGAGGGAGATAGTCCGGGTCCCGGGCGGGCGGCTCAGCCGTGGACGTCTTCGTGGGTGCCGCAGATTCGCGCCCAGCCGCGTCCGTTCTGGGACAGCAGCCGATCGGCGGCCTCGGGACCCCACGACCCGGGCTCGTAGGTTTCCCGTGGCGAGGCGTCCTGGTCTTCTTGCTCCTCGAGCAGCGGGTCGACAATGCGCCATGCCTCTTCGATATGGTCGCTCCGGATGAACAGGGATGCGTCCCCTTCCAAGGAGTCTTGCAGCAACCGTTCGTAAGCCTCGGGGATAGCCTGCTCGGTGAAAGCTGACCCGTAGTGGAACTCCATATCCTCCGACCGCATCAGCATGCCCTGGTCGGGGACCTTGACCTTGAACTTGAGGTGCACTCCCTCGTCGGGCTGGAGGCACATGGAGAGCAGGTTTGGAGTGAGGACCTCGCCGGGGCTCGCCGAGAACATCATGTGGGGCGGACGGCGAAACTGGATCGCGATCTCGGTTACTTTTTCGGCCATGGCTTTTCCGGTGCGCAGGTAGAAAGGCACTCCCTGCCAGCGCCAGTTGTCTATGTACAGGCGCAGTGCCGCGTAGGTGGCTGTGCCCGACTCAGGGGCCACGCCCTGTTCGTCGAGGTAGCCCCGGTACTGGCCGAGGACGGAACTCTGTACCGCTTCTTCGCGGGTCCAACGCCGGATCGCTCTGAGCACCTCGACCTTGTGGTTACGCAGGGAGTAGGCGTCCATGGCGCTGGGCGGCTCCATGGCCACCATGGTCAGCAGCTGGAGCAGATGGTTCTGCACCATGTCGCGCACCACTCCGGACTGGTCGTAGTAGCCCGCCCGGTCACCCACCGAGACCGTCTCCGCCGCGGTAATCTGAACGCTGTCCACGTAATTGCGGTTCCACAGCGGCTCGAAGATGGTGTTGGCGAAACGAAAGACCAGGATGTTCTGAACCGTCTCTTTGCCCAGGTAATGGTCGATGCGATATACCTGGCGCTCGTCGAAGACCTTGTGCACCACTTCGTTCAGGGACCGGGCGGATTCCAGGTCTTTCCCAAAAGGCTTCTCGATCACCACCCGGCGCCAGGCGCCGCCGGCGCCGGCCAGGCCGGCCCCCCCCAGGTGCCTGACGGCGGTGCCGAAAAAACGAGGGGCGATGGAGAGGTAGAACAGCCGGTTGCCGGCGCCGTCACTGCCTTCCAGCTCATCCAGCCGTTGCCTCAGACGCGTGTAGTCTTCGGGCTCGTCGAGGTCGCCGCGGACATAGAAGATGTTCTTGGCGAACATGCTCCACTCTTCCCGGCGCAGCGCCAGATCACCGAACTGGCGGACGCCGTCTCCCATGAGGTCGCGGAACCGGTCGTCGGAGTACTCCTGGCGTGAGAAGCCGACGATACGCAGGTTCTCGGGGAGGCGCCCTTTGCAACCGAGCTGAAACAGCGCCGGCAGCAGCTTGCGCCGGGCCAGGTCTCCGGTGCCGCCCAGGATAACGATGGTGGTGGTCTCGCCGGCCATCACTACTACCTCCCCTCGGCTTCGCTCTGGGCAGGCTTCACCGCGTGGCCCCCGAACTGGTTGCGCAGGGCCGCCAGCATTTTGGCCCCAAAAGGACCGTCCTGGCGGGAGCGGAAGCGTTGCTGCAACGACAGGGTGATGACCGGCGCGGGCACCGCCAGGTCTATCGATTCCTGGACCGTCCAGCGGCCCTCGCCTGAATCGTCGACGTAGGCTTCCAGGTTGTCGAGTTTGGGGTCTTCTTCCAGTGCGGCGGAGGCCAGGTCCAGCAGCCAGGAGCGTACCACACTGCCGTAGCGCCAACCTTCGGCGATCTGACCCAGGTCCAGGCCGAACTCCTTCTTGGCTTCCATGATCTCGAAGCCCTCGGCGTAAGCCTGCATCATGCCGTACTCGATGCCGTTGTGAACCATCTTCACGAAATGGCCGGCGCCGGCAGGGCCCACGTGGCTGAGCCCCTGTTTCTCGCCGGGAGCCAGTGTCTGGAAAATGGGCTCCAGGCGCTGGTATACCTGCTTCTTCCCACCGATCATCAGGGCGTAGCCTTCGGCCAGCCCCCAAATGCCTCCGCTGGTGCCAACGTCCATGAAGTCCAGGTCATGGCCGGCCAGCTTTTCGGCCCGGCGCATGCTGTCCTTGTAGTTGGAGTTGCCGCCATCGAGAACGGTGTCCCCGGCCGACAGCAGGGGTATCAGGCTGTCGATGGTGTCTTCGGTGGGTTGTCCGGCCGGCACCATTACCCATACGGCACGGGGTTGGGAAAGCTGGCCGACCAGGTTTTCGAGGGACGACGAACCCACGGCGCCCTGGGCCTGGCTGGCGGTCACCGCTTCGGCGCTCCGGTCGTAGGTCACCACCCGGTGCCCGCCCTTGAGCAAGCGTTGCACCATGTTACCGCCCATGCGGCCCAGGCCGATCATTCCTATCTCCATGCTGGGTTCCCTCCGCATCTGACAGTGTTTCCCGCTGGTAACGCCAACGGCCGTTGCGTCAGCAGCTGACCGGGCCAGAGGCTGCGTTGCCCGCCCAATTCCCCGTTTGGCAAATGGGTACCAGGGGGAATTAGTCCTTGCCAGGCTCAGCTATCCATTCACGGACCAATAACTGGCCACCTCACCAATCAAGTACTCGGTCAAGTCAAATCTGCGAATTGTCATTCCGAGCGAAGCGAAGAATCTCATTGCTATGTTGAGATTCTTCTTCGCTTCGCTCCTCAGAATGACATCCTGTCAAAACCAAGTGGCTGTAACCAGGTCTACTTCTCCCGCACTCTGGCCATGTTTGTAGTTTGAAGCGTCTCCCGCCTACGGTGCGGCCGACTTGGCGCGCGCGTCGACGAACAGCCGGTAGAGCCGATGGTAGGTGCCGGCGATGCGGCTGACCGCTTCGGCTCGGGATATGCCTCCATCCTTGTACTCGATCAGGGGCTGCCAGAAGACGGTTCTGCCCACGGCAAAGCCGATAACCCCTTCGGTCTGCGCGCCGATGGTCAGCCAGTCCCGGACTCGCTTTTCGTCCTCACCGCGGCCCAGGACGATCACGCCAACGTTGCCCCGCCCGCCGGCGCGGGCCTGGGCCACCACGTTGCGCGCCGCCTGCCGGTCGTCCACCCCTTCCAGCTTCCAGACATCCGGCTCGATTCCCGCCTCTTGAAGCTCCCGGAGGGCGCGCACCACCAACTCCGGGCGAACGTCCCGGTCATAAGCGTTGCGATCCTGTCCCACCGATTCCAACTGGCTTTCGGTGGCGGGCACCAGCAGCTCGAACATGAACTTGTAGCCCGCCGAGTGAGAGTGGTCGGAGAGAACCTTGAGCCGCCGCCGCTGGTTCTCATTCCCGTCGGCGTCTCCCCCGGAGTTGTACCGCACCAAGGCCTTGGCGAAGGTCGGCGCGGCATCCCGCAGGCGCTTCCCGAAGTCGTCTCCATACTCGAAGTCGAACTCGGCCTGTCCGCTTTTCTCCACGGAAGTGCAGGTCGTGATGCCCCGCTGGTTCGCGTCGGCCAGGATCTCTTCGCCGTACTTCTGATCCACCAGTATGGCGGCGATGCGATTGGGCACCCCCTCCCTCAAGCCTTCGAGGAAGCCCTCGTAGATGACTTGCTTGTACGCCGAGAGTTGCTCCACTTCTTCGGGAGTGGCTTGCCGGCCGCGGATTCCCAGCAGTCCGGCTTCAAAGGAGCTTCGGTGGTCGAAAGGCAGTATGAAAAGGTCCTTGCCGTAGCCCAGAGCTGAGACGTCCATTGGTAGTCCTCCTTTCGTTGAATGCACACCGGGCGCGGCACGGCTCAGTGCGCCGTCCGGTCATGCTCGGCGAACCGCTCCTTGACCACTTCAATCAGCTTCTCGGGGTCGTGAACGACCCAAGCGTGTTCCAACACCTGGCTGGAATGAAGCCCAGCGATGGTAAAGGGCGTGGCCACGGCTATCACGTTCGTGCCGGCAGCGACTGCCGCCCGCACGCCGTTCGGCGAGTCCTCCAGCACCAGGCAGTCCTGGGGTTGGACACCCAGCTTCTCGGCGGCCAGCAGGTATATCTCAGGGTCCGGTTTGGCCTGTTGCACGTCCTCGCGGGTCAGGATCACGTCCAGCGACCGCTCAAGGTCGAGGGCCCGCAGGACATGCAACGCCTCTTTGCGGTACGACATGGTCGCCAGCGCCGTTCGGCAGTGAGTATCTTTGGCCACACGCAACAGGCCGACGGTGTGAGGCCACTGGTTGTCCCTCAGGACCTGGGGGTCGGCCACAATCTCATTATAAGTCCTGGTCCGCATGGCGGTCAGCACCTGCCAGGGCTCGGCCACGCCGTACTCGGCCATGAGCGGACGGGTTTCGGCCTCGAGCCCAAGGCTGTCCAGGATATGCCGGGAGGCGACGTCCCGGGCGGCGCCCACAATCTCCCGATAGGCCTCGATGGCCCGGGGATCGGGCTCGGCCAGCTGCCGCAGCCGCTGGGCGGCCACCGCGTAGGAGAAGGCTTTCAGCTTTTCCGTCTGCACCAGCGTGCCGTCCAGGTCGAACATTATCGCGCTGATCAACGTACACCTCTTGAGGCAAGACTCGTAACGACCTTCACACAGTGCCGGTCACATGACCGGATACGCATCAGGGGACCTGAAGCTCCCCGAAGGCCCGCTGGACCACCTCCGACAGGGCCGGATGCACGTAGATCGACTGGGTGATCGCGTCAGTACCGAGGCCCATTCTCATGGCGTTAGCCACTTCCTGGATCAATATGGACGCGTCGGTGCCTATGATGTGGCTTCCCAGTATCTCTCCGGTTTCCGAGTTGGCCAGCACCTTGGCGAATCCGTCCCGGTCTTCGATGGATGAGCCATAGGCTGTGTCGTAGTAGTCGTAGGTGGCGACGGCGTACGGAATGCCCGTTTCTTTGGCTTCTTGCTCGGTCAGGCCGACGCTGCCGATCTGAGGCGAGGCGAAGATGGCGTGAGGCATGGCGTGGTAGTTCACGGGCACCTTGCTATCCGGGTTGAAGATGTTGTTGGCCGCGTAGGCTGCTTCCAGATTGGCGCTGTGCTTTAGGAGGTACTTGCCCACGATATCGCCCACCGCCCAGACGCCGGGCATGCCGGTCTCGAGGTACTGGTCGGTCCGCACAAAGCCTCGCCCGTCGACTTCCACGCCGGTTTCGGTTACGGCCAGCTGGTCGGTGTTGGGCACCCGGCCCGTCGCCAGCAAAAACGCGTCGGTGGCCAGCTTCACGGTGTGCCCGCCCACCGACACTTCCAGGGCAATCTCGTCTCCCTGGCGGTACGCCCGGGAGACCTGGGCGTTGAGCAGCAGGTTGAACCTTCGCTGGTACACCCCGGTGAAGCGCCGGGCCACGTCCTCGTCCTCGGCCCGGAGCATCGTGGGCCCCCGGTGGATGAGGGTCACCTCCGTTCCCAGGGCTCCGAAGAAGTGGGCCATCTCGGCGGCTATGTACCCACCGCCCAAGATGGCCAGCCGCCGCGGCTGCTCCGGCAGCCTCAAGGCTTGGTCCGAGGTGATGTAGGGGACGTCGTTCAGGCCGGGAATGTCGGGGACCCAGGGGCGGGTACCGGCGGCGATGAGCACGGTTTCCGCGCTGATTCGCTCCCCGTTGACCTCCAGGGCCTTCTTCCCCACAAACCTGCCGCGGCCCTTGAACACGGTGATGTTGGGAGCCTGACGGTTCCCCCTTTCTATCGACGCGGCATCCCCATCGATCTCGTCAACCGCCCGCCGGATGATGAAACCCCAGTCCACCGACTCCACGCTGGCCTTGATGCCAAAGAGTCCCGCCCGTTGGATGGTCTCCATCACATCGGCACAGTGGATCAGGATCTTGGAGGGGATGCAGCCGCGGTTCAAGCAGGTCCCACCAAAGGGACCTTCCTCCACCACGGCCACCGAGAGACCCCGGTCCGAGGCTTCCGCGGATATCTCCAGGCCTGAGCCCGATCCGATAACCATTACGTCGAAACTGTTCACGCGCCTGTCTCCTGGGCCGGTTTGGACGAAGACGCTCGGCTAAGCCGGGACTAAGCCAACTCGTCAGCCAGCCCGAGGATTCCCGCTTCGTCACGGGAACCCAGATGGACCCGTGCGACGTGCCGCCCCGCCGCCTGCAACGCTTCCAGATCACCCACGGCCTGAGCGTCGGCCAATACGCCGAAGGTATACGGTTCGCCGGGGATCGGCAAATCGCCCTGGTGGTCCGCCGTAAGCTGCAAGAACAGCCCGGAACTGGGGCCTCCCTTGTGCAATTGCCCGGTGGAGTGGAGAAAGCGGGGGCCGTACCCGAAGGTCGTGGCGATGCCGAACCGCTCCATCACCTTCCGGCGCAGGGCGTCCAGCGCGGAGTTCACCTCCGGTGTCTGGCGAATGTAAGCCATGATGGCCAGGTAGCTGCCCGGTCCGGCGCCGGCCACCAGGCCCTTGAAAGATGCCGGGGGCTCCGAAAGGGGGAGCCGGCCCGAGTTCTGGTATTGCCGCAACACGCTTTCGGTCATTTCCTTGGCCGCCTGGACGTTGGGCTGGTCAAAGGGGTGAATCCCCAGAACGGCGCCGGCCACGACCGTGGCGAACTCCCATCGGAAGAACTCGGCGCCCAGGTCATACCTGTCCCGCAGGTGCAGGCGCACTAGGGGTTGCCCTGAGGCCTCGATTGCGTCGACGGCGGCGTCGGTGCTTGAGTTGTCGTCACCCTCCAGGCGGAGGTATACGAAGAACCGGTCCTTTCCGTAGTGACCGGGAGCCGACAGGGGTTCGCCTGCTATCGGAATTATCCCCGTGCCCTCCTTGCCGGTGCTCTCGGCAATGAGCTGCTCAACCCACAGCCCAAAGCCGCTGATACCGGGGGAGGTGACCAGAGTGAGCTTATCGCGGCCTTGCCGGGCCAACGTGCCCATTGCCGTCCCCAACCAGGCGCCATGGTTATCGTGGACGGGGACGCAGGAGGCACAGCCCTCGCGCATGCTATCGGCCCGGCCGAGCAAGGCCCCGATGTCGATCCCGGAGAGGGCCGCGGGCACCAGTCCGAAGTAGGACAGAACCGAGTAGCGGCCGCCGATGTCCGGAGGGTTCACGAAGACCCGCCGGAATCCTTTTTCCATGGCCAGCTTCTCCAGCGGCGTTCCAGGGTCGGTGACGGCGACGAAGTTCCGCCCGGCCTGCTCCGGTCCGGCGGCCTTCTCCACCAGGCTCCTGAAATAGGCGTAGAAGGTGTTGGGCTCGGTGGTGGAGCCGGACTTGGAGGAGACCAGGAAAAGCGTGTGAGCCGGGTCGACGGCCTGGGTCACCTCCCGCACCCAGCCCGGCACGGTGGAGTCGAGGACGATTAGCTCGGGGTAGCCGGGGGCGCTCCCGAAAGCATGTCGCAGGACCTCGGGCCCCAGGCTGCTGCCGCCCATGCCCAACAGCGCCACATGCCGGAAACCCGCGTCGCGCACCTCGCGAGCGAACGCATCCAGCGCCGGGGCCTGTTCGCCCATGGTATCGGTGACGGTGAGCCAGCCGAGGCGGTTGGTGATCTCGGTGGGGTCCGGCTTCCAAAC
>CAJWBT010000064.1 GCA_913020235.1 uncultured Chloroflexota bacterium | reverse complement strand
GAGGTGGCGGTGGAACCCATTGGAACGTGGATAGAGTACTTGATCCACATTGCCAAGCAGAATGCCGAGGAGAAACTGCTCCTCGACAAATCCAAGAAGAAGCTGGTCCGGAAGATAAAACTGCTTCAGCTCGCGTTCCGTGGGTGGTATAACCTGTACCGATGGTCGCTGGGATTCAGGAACGACTCTCTGCCCAGCCAGCGGAAGTTGGCCGAATACGCCCAGGCCTACTACAACACCCATCTACGGGGAGGGGAAGGCCACCTGGAGGTGGGGAAGAATGTCATGGTCGCCAAAGAGCGGCACGCCCACATGGTGATCTCCCTCAAACCTTTCGGCTGCATGCCCAGCACGATGAGTGACGGAGTGCAGAGCAAGGTAGTAGCAGACTACAAGGGCGCCATCTACATCCCCATTGAAACCTCGGGCGACGGGGAAGTGAACGTGAAGAGCCGCGTCCAGATGAAGCTGTTCGAGGCCAAGGTCAGGGCCAGGGAGGAACTGGTGGAGGTACTGGCGGCCAACAATGCCACCCTCGATCAGGTGCGAGACTACGCCGCTAAACACCCAGCGTACACCGACCCCATGCGAAGGTTGCCGGGCCACCACTGGACCGGAACCGCGGCCAGGTTCGTTGCCAGCGTGGCCGGGCGTCGAACAAAACCGTTCCGTCGGCTTGGCTTGGCCCGCCGGCGCCCTTCTCAGAAAAACCCTTAGCAGCCATCGCGAATGTACGCGAGGACAGCCCGGCTTCCTGGGGAATGTTATTTCTGGAGAGGTCTTCCAATAACGCGAGAAACCGCACAGGTACCTTCGGCCACCGGATCGGTGCCGGAGTACCCATCCAGGGCAGCCCGCCGGTCAGGTAGGGTGCGGCTGCCGCTAAAGTCCTCTTAGAACCAGTCCACGTCCTGCGTCCCGGCCTCTCGTATTCCGCTCTCCGTCTGACGCACAAATTTAGCGTTCTGCCACATCTGCCCTATGTTCTCGGCGTCACAGTAGCTCATTCCCGACCGCAGACCCGCCAGCAGGTGTTCCATGACCTCCCTGGCAGACCCCCGGTGGAGCACCGGCGCCTGAACGCCCTCCGCCACCACCGCCGACTCGGCTGATTGCCAGTTGGCCCAACCCATCGCCGGGTCGTCCCGGATGGCCCGGTCCACTGCCGCCTCGGTAGACGCCATCCCGCGGGCCACTTTCATCTTCCTACCCTTGCGCACTATGACAAACCCGGGGCTCTCGTCGGTTCCCGCCAACAACGATCCAAGCATTATCGTGGAGGCGCCGGCGCCTATGGCCTTGGCAACATCACCTGGATTCCGGATTCCTCCATCGGCGATGACCGGCACGTCGTGCTTGTGAGCCACTTCGGCGGTCTCTCGCAACGCGGTGAATTGGGGCACTCCGACCCCCGCCATCTGCCGCGTGATGCACATGGACCCCGGGCCCACTCCAACCTTGACGGCGTCTACCCCGGTATCGATCAGCCGCTCAGCGCCCTCGGCGGTGGCCACGTTTCCGGCCGCCAAAGGGACAGCCCCAATACACTCCCGGAGCTGGCGAAGGGCGGTTAGCATCTGGGCCGAGTCGCCATGCGCGATGTCCACCACCAGGGCATCGGCGCCCGCCTCCACCAGGTCATGAGCCCGTTCCAGGAAGTCGCCGACCACACCTACCGCCGCCGCCACGCACAGGCGTCCCTTCTCGTCACGCGTGGCCAGGGTCAGAGCCAGGTCCCTGGCCAGGTCCTTGGCGGTGATGAGGCCCACCAGCCGGCCCTGTCCGTCTACCAACGGCAGCTTTTCCAGACGCCTATCGGACAACGCCCGGCGGGCCGACTCCATGGAAACGCCGGGTGGGGCGCTCAACAGGCGCTCCAGCGGCGTCATACGCTCCGCGACCGGGATGCCCTCCTCCGCCAGTTCAACGTCGCGGCGGGTCAAGATGCCCAGAAGGATCCGGTCGTCCTTGATCACCGGCAGGCCGTTGATCTCCAGCCGTTCCATGAGCAGCCGCGCCTCACCGACCGTGGCATTCGGCGATATTGTGGAAGGGTCTTCTATGACCCTGCTCTGGTGACGCTTTACCTTGACCACCTGCCTCACCTGAGCATCGATGGGCAGGAACCGGTGAGTCACACCGATTCCCCCGAACTCCGCCACGGCTATAGCCATTCTCGCCCCCGTTACAGTGTCCATGTTGGAACTCACGAACGGGGCTTTGAGAATAATCTGCTTGGTGAACCGGGAACTGCAGTCCACCTCTCTTCGACTGTTGATAGACGAAAACTGTGGCTTCAGCAGCACGTCGTCATAGGTCAGCGCCAGGGGGATAGACTCCAAAGTACACCTCGTCTTGAATGTGTCGCCTATTCGATAGTATCACGAGGTGGCGTTAATTGGGATGCCCGTCACGTGGACCGGACGAAACACCCAGAGCCTCGCCCGGCAAGCTCCGGGCAAAACTCATTCAACCGAGTGGACCACAGGGAGTCGCCCATCCTTCTCGGGAGAGACAGGTGGCCCTCAGAATCATTCCGGCGGGCGGGCGGCTGAAAGGGCTCCTCAAGCGCCGGTTGGCGCATCATCCCGATCCGGCCACCTCTTACAGCGTGGACAGGTAGCACTGGTAAGCCTGCGGCGTAAAGCATACGAAGCTCACCTTTTCGACCGACTCATTCGTCCGCAGAAATTCCCTCGCTTCGGTGACCGCGATCGACGTGGCCCGCTCCAACGGAAAGCCGTAGGCCCCGGTGCTGATGGCCGGAAATCCAATGGAACGCATGGCGTGCAACTCCGCCAGGGCGAAGCAACTCCGGTAGCACCGGGCCAACAGTTCGTCCTCGGCGCGTCCACCACCCCGCCACACAGGCCCAACGGTGTGGATTACCCAGCGCGCGGCCAGGTCATAGCCCCTGGTGATCTTGGCCTCGCCTGTCTCGCAGCCCTCCAGGCCCCGGCACTCCTCCTGAAGGCGTGGACCGGCTGCGCGATGAATCGCTCCGTCCGCACCTCCTCCGCCCAGCAGAGAGGAGTTGGCGGCGTTGACGATGCCGTCGGCCTGAAGCCGGGTAATGTCACCCTGAACGACGGCGATTCTGTCCGGCATGCCTAGCTTGTAGTCGAAAACCCCGCCGCCTCGATCCCCGCCCTGGCTGCGTCCTCATCCTGTTGGCCGGTACCGCCACTGCCGCCGATGGCCCCCACAAGCTCGCCGTTACGAAACGCGGGCAACGCGCCCTGTCCCGGGATCATGTGGCCTCCCTCCATGGCCATGAGGCCGCGCAAGACCGGGGACTGGGCGTTGTCCGCCATATCGGCGCTGGACCGGCCGAAACAGGACGCCGCCACCGCCTTGCCCCGGGATATAGCAGGCGTCCTCCACGAGGCGCCGTCTGTCCGAAACATGGCTATCAGGTCTCCTCGGGGGTCGACCACCGAAACGCTCATTTTGGCGCCCATTTCCAGGACTTTGGCCTTGGCCGCCGCCAGCGCTTTTTCCGCATCCGCCAGTGTAAATGATGGCATAGCGCTCCCTCCCTCAGTAAATTCCAGGCAAGAATTTGCAGGCCTACATTGTAGGCGAGAATCGGTGTGTTGGATACATGGTGGAGGGGTTGGCCAAGGCCCGGTGGTCCGGGGCTCGCAGGCAGTCTAAGGAAGAAACACCAATGTGGGAGCCGCGAGAGCATGGTCTTTAACCACGAAGCTGCCCGCCGAAACCTCGGTAACGATGTCCAGCAACGTGGTGGCGTCGTAGGCGGATACGTTCTGCAATGTCAGCGCGCTGGTCGATTCCCTGTCCCCAACTATGTCGAACGTTATCACGGCCACGGGGCCATCCCCGTTCATGCCGCCGACGTCGATCAATCCCACCCACACTCGTCCCGAGGACCCGCTGCTGGACTCGATCAGCGCGTTGCTCGCGACAGAGGCCCCCTCGGCCTTGGACACTTGCAGCACGGCCGGATCAAACACCAAGACGAACTCCAGGCTTCCCACGTTGCTGGCCTGTTCCAGGTAGACAGGGACCTCTATGTCGCCAGGAAGAGCCGGGGTCGGAGTGGGAATAGCGGTCGGGGTGGGGATGATCCGGGGCGTCGCCGTGGGCTTGGGCGTGGGCCTGGGCGTGCGCGTGGGCGTGGGCGTCGGCGCTCGCGTGGCCGTTGGAGCCGGAGTGGCCGTAGGCGTCACGGTCGGCGAAGCTGTAGGCGCCGGCGTTCGGGTCGGAGCGGTTGTTGGGGCCGGAGTCCGCGTTGGGGTGGGCGCGGGGCCGTCACCGCCGCCGAAGACGCCAAAGGCGAACAGCAATCCCACCAGAATCGCCACGGCTCCAATCCCGCCCAGCACATAATACCTGCCGGCGCTCAAAGCGAGAAACGCCACATCCAGGAACCATTTCATGCCGGCTCCTCTATCCGGGCCTGGCCATCGCCAGGATTTGCCGGGCGTCCTCCGGCGTAACCAGTCCGTCCCCGCTCACATCCATGACCGGGTCCAACGGACTTTGTCCTCCAAAGATTCTCAGGGCGATGAGGGCATCCAGCGCGGTGATTCTTCCGTCCCCATTGCCATCTCCGGCCACCCGTTGCCCGATGGTCACCTGGCCATCAACGAGGTGGATCGGCAACGGCCCGCTGGCGAAGTCACTGGCCAGGTCCTCTGAGAGGGTCATCGAAGTGGTGTTGCCCTCCTCCCCAATGATCCGGAATTCCACTACCACTGCCGAGCCGCCGCTGCTCAACCCGGCGGTGGATGAAAATCCCATCCGGATAATGCCGGGAGCGTCCGCGTTGTAGCTAAAGGTGGCGGGAGACAGGCGGGAACCCCGCAGGACGTTGACCACCTTCAGCACCTCAGGGTCGTAGTCAAAGGTGAACCCCAAGCTGCTCACGTCCTGCGCCCTCTCCAGCGAGACCGGGACGCGGACGATGGCGCCGGAAGGCCCCGTCCTGGATTCAACGATTAGCGCCGGCCCCGGCGGGGTTGGAGTTGGACCCGCGGGGATTGGCGTTGGCGTAGGCGTCGGCACTGGAGTGGGTGTGGGGGTGGGAATGGGCACTCCGAGACCCAACAAGATGGTGACCTGATAGGTCCCGGTCGGCTCGCTGGCCTCGTTTGACTTCGAAACGGCCAGAACATACCTGCCGGTTATCGGCGCCTGCCACTCGAGGGAGGTGCCGCTGCCGTAGTTGGAAGCCGTGAACCCCAACAATGCGTGACTGACCGAGACTTCGACAGCTTCCGCCGTGCCCAGCCCCACTTGGATGGTATATTCGTCCCCTTGATCCGCGTCGATGAAGAAGTAGTCGAGGTCATCGGGAGGACTGATGGCGCCGGCCATCGCATTTCCAACGATGATCCGAGTGGCTTCCCCGGGGACTCCGCTGTGCCGGTCCTCCAGGGAAGCATCCGCGGTGATCTTCAGCCGGTAGGTGCCGGTGGGGTCGTCAATCCTGGGCGACCCGGAAATTTCGATAAAATAGTTGTCGCTGTCCGGGGCGGTCCAGACGACATCGGTGCCTTCTCCATAGTTTCTAGCGCCGGTGCCGGACCCGCCACCGATTTTGTCCACCGAGAGAGAAACGGCGGCGGCGGTGCCATACAACAGCTCGAAGGTATACTCGACTCCCCTGCTGGCCCGGAAAGAGAAGTAGTCGTAGTCGCCTCGAGGGCTGATGGCCGCCTGGTAGACGCTGCCGATGGTGGCCGGGGTGGCGTTGTCCCGGGTCTCACCGTGGCGGTCCTCCAGCACCGTACTCGCTTCTACCTTGAGAGTGTACGTGCCGATGGGGTCGTCAACCTGGACCGGCGCGGAAATGGCTACGTAGTGAAAGTTGCTTACCGGGGCGGTCCACTCGATACTCGTGCCCACCCCCCCGTTCGAGACCTCCGTGCCCTCGCCGGGTTTTGCCACCTCGATCTCCACGCCCATGGCCGTTCCCAACACCACGTTGATGGAATAGGTGACCCCGCGCTTGGCCAGGAAGGAAAAGTAGTCGCGGTCGGTGGCCGGGCTGACCGCGCTTTGGTGCTCGTTGCCGAAGCTGATGGGGGTGGCCTGGTCCCTCGAATCCCCATGGCGGTCCCGAAGGGTGGTATCCGCATCTACGATGAGAGAGTAGGTGCCCACGGGGTCTCTCACCTGGGATGAGCCAGAGGCAACCACAAAGTAGGTTTCGGTGGTGGGAGCCACCCACACGACCCGGGTGCCGATGCCGCCGTTGCCGGCCACGCTGTCTCCTCCGGGTCCTTCAACCGCAAGGCCAATCCCTTGCGCCGTGCCCAAATCGGCGCCGATGTTGTATCTCACCCCTCTGACCGCGTCGAATGAGAAGGTGTCCCGGTCGTCCGCCGGGCTGACCGCTCCCTGGTGTGCGTTGCCGAAGCTAACGGGTGTCGCTCCGGCAGGGCCGTCACTGTGCCGATCCTCGTAGGCAGTGTCGGCGGTGAGCTTGAGCAAGTAGGTGCCAATTGAATTCACGAACCGGCTGGAGCCGGATATATCTATAAAATAGGTGACCGTCACCGGGGAGATCCACTCTAGGCTGGTACCAACACCCCCAGTTGTGACCTCGGTCCCACCGGTTGGCTTGATCAACGAGATTTCCACCCCTGCCGCAGTGCCAAGCTCGGCACTGATTACATACTTCACCCCTCTGGAGGCTTGGAAGCGGAAGTAATCGTGGTCGTCGCCACCTTGATTGCCCCCCGTGAGGCCGGGCTGGTTGGTCCAGGGACTGATGGCGCCCTGATAGACGTTGTCGGTCTCGATTGGGGTCGCCCCAACCTGGGTCTCGCTGTGCCGGTCTTCCAACGCGGTGTCCGCAGTCACGCTAAGCGTGTAGTCGCCCAGAACCGCTTGTCCAGTCAGCCCGTCCCTTACACCGGAGACCTCGATGAAATAGGTGTCGGTGGTGCGAGCAATCCATTCAACGCTTTTCCGGTTAACCTCGGTCGTAAAGACCTGGCCCGGCGAGCTTCCCGTTCCCCTGTCAAAGGAATTGACCACCAGAATGTTGGCTTCCTCGACGGTAACCAGGTTCAGCACCAAGGTGTAACGCGTGCCCCGCAGGGCCGCGAAGGAGAAATAGTCCACGTCGAAGAGGACTGTGGTGGGGTCGATCACGCCGGTGACCGGGCCGGCGCCGACACCTATGGTCGTGGCCTCGGTCCTGTAATCCCCGTAGTCGTCATCAGCCCAGGCGGTGGGGGAATCACCGAGCAAAACCGCGGCAGCGGCGGAGAACAGCACCACGGACGCCAGTCCCACCAGTAACGCCAGGCTGCGCATGTCCGCCATCCCCTCCATCGCCACCGGCCCCAGGCATGGCCGTTACGGACAGTAAGTACTCCCCCGGTGGGTCCGGGGCCCAACTACAAACATGGCTTGAACGACGACATACCTTTTCCGGTAGGTCGCCCCTTTCGCACCACCAGATATTGTAGTAGTTTGTCCTCACGCCGTCAATCAGGTAGAGGGGCATATCCCGCCCAAAAACCGCCGTGCCAGGGCAAAAAGGACCCAAACGAACCATTAGGTCATGTGGCTGGGCAGCCGGGGAAGCAGCGCCGCGACCGGCCAGCGAGTACGCCCCCGCTATCTCCGAGGCCGCGCCCACTCCATGCCGTTCTGTTGCCGGAGGTCGCCGCGCTTTATGTGGTCGTCCCATGGTTCCAGCTTGGGACCCACGGCCCAGATGCCGTCGTACACGTACAGGCCCGTCTGGCCGAACACGTTGTCGAACATGAACCGGGCAATCTCCATCTCGAGCCGTTCCCGGTCATCCTTGGCTGTGGCCCGCTGGGCCTCGGCGATCTTCTCTTCCAGCCAGGGGTGCATGGTCCCGTAATTGAAGACGGAATCGTATCTGTAGTAGCCCAGCCCGTGTACCGGCGCCAGCCTGAAGGTAACGAAGTGGCAGGTGGCCCCTTTGTAGGTCCGCTCGATCAGGGTGGGCCGGAGGGTGGCAAAATACGGAGTTATCTGGACATCCACGTCGATGCCGATGTCCTGCCAAAAGGAGGCGATGGCCTCACAGGCTTTCAATTCGGCTGGCGTGTCACGGAACCCGATACTCAAAGTGATGGTGAAGCCGTCGGGGTAGCCCGCCTCAGCAAGGAGGTTCCTGGCCCGGTCCGGGTCGTAGTCCCACCTCATGTTCGGGGGCAGCCGCGCCTCGTCCCGGCCTGCCCAGTCACGCAGGACCAGGGGGTGGCCGAAACCCTGTAGCAGCACGTCAACAATCAACTCCCGGTCGATGGCGATGGACAGGGCCAGGCGCACCTTTCGGGCCTGCTCCCACTCCGGAGAGGCTAAGTCTGTGCTGGCCGACACCCAGGGAAGGGCGGGGTCGTAGGCTTCTGCCGGCTCAGGGGTCCCGTGGTACTGGCCGTAGAAGTTCAGGCCGGCCTGGCCCACGTTGGGAATCCGCATTAAACTGGCCCCCTCCACCTGCTCCACCACGGGTAAGGAGTCCAGGTCCATGGCAAAAGTGTCCAGCATGCCCGTCTGGAAGGCAGCTACCCGGGTCGCCTCCTCGGGGATCTCCCAGAGCACCAACTCGGCGAAGAAGGGGGTCTTGCGCCAGTGGCCCTCGACGGCTCTCAGCCGCCAGAACTCCCCGGCGCGCCACTCGTCGATCTCCCAGGGGCCGGTGGCGGCGGTGTTGCGGTTGGCCTCCTCCTCGCCAACTTTATCGTGCTGCCCCCCGCTGGTTATCCAGGTCATGGCGAAGCTGGGGGCGGCCAGCAGCTCATTCACCACGACGTCGGAGAACGGCACGCCGGTGTTCAGCACGACGGTGTATTCGTCGGGGGTCTCCATGGACCCATTCTCATTGAACCATATGTTTCTGACGTTCTGGGCCCTGGGGTGATTCTCGCTTTGGGAGACCATACCGTGGGACCAGACCACGTTTTCGGCGGTCATCTCCCCATAGCCCTGGTGGAACTGGACCCCCCTTCGAAGGTTGAAGGTCCAGGTCTTGAAGTCAGAGGAGACGCTCCAGCTCTCCGCCAGCATGGCGTCCAACGCCCCGTTTGTTTCGTTGTACATTGCCAGCGATTCGGTGATCCCCATGGCGGAATTGATGGAGATCTGGGGACTACCCGCCAACTTGGGATGGCCCATGTAAGGTCCCATCGTCGTCAAGCCGATGTTGATAGTGCCGGCTGGCTTCGGCGCCCCGGTTGGCCTGAGGGTCATTGTGGGCGTCGGCACCGGGGTGGCGGTCGGCACAGGTGCCCTTGTTGCCGCGGGCGCGGTGGCGGGCGCTGGCGCCCTGGTCGCCACTGGAGCAGCGGTCAGCACCGGCGTAGGAAAGACAGCGGCCAGGGGGGCGGCTGTGGCGGTCGGGGCAACATCGGGAGGCGCCGGCGTGGTAGTTGGGCCTGCAGTTGGTGTCAGCGTCGGACCAGGCAAGGCAGCAGCCACGGGGGCAGCTGTGGCGGTCGGGGCGGGAATGGGTTCTTCCGCGCCCCCACCGTCGAAGATCCTAGGAACGAACACCGCGCCGACGAAAACCGCCGCAACCGCAGCCAGCCCGATAGCGGCCGGAAGGACCGGAAAGGTACGCCGCAGCCTGGGGAGAGCCAGCACCTGCCGGAGGGCAACGTCCCCCTCTTTCGTTATGAAGAACTGCTCGCGGCCCGGCCTGCCCGCGAACTCGCCCTGGGGCCGGAAGGTGATGGTGATGACGTAGTGGTCTTCCGTGTCCTCGGCTTCCACCACCTCGAACGCCA
>CAJWBT010000063.1 GCA_913020235.1 uncultured Chloroflexota bacterium | reverse complement strand
CGGAGGTGCCGCGCCTACATCGACGCCGGCGCCGACATGGTGTTCGTCGACGGCGTCAAGACGCTGGATGACCTGCACAACTACGCCGCCGACCTGCGGGACCTGCCCCGGATGTACAACGGCGACCTGTTGCCCACCCAAGAGGTGGCCGCCCAGGGTTTCAAGCTGATGATCTGCGGCAGCACCATCTGGCTGGTCTACAAGCAGGTGCGGGACGCTTTTGAGGAGCTGAAGGAGACGGGGAAGGTAGACCCGAGGCGGGTCGCCACCCGCTGGGACGCCGCCGACATGCTGGGGCTTCCGGAGGTCTACGAGCTTGAGCGCAAGTACGGTGTGTCCGGAACTGCACCGGTCGAGACGCGGAGGTAAGGCATGGCCCGCTACATGATACAGGCTAGCTATTCCAACCAGGGGCTTACGGCCCTGATCAAGGACCCCCAGGACCGGAGTGCGGCGGTCCGGCAGATGATCGAGGGCTTGGGCGGCAAGCTCGAAACCTTCGACTACGCCTTCGGTGACTATGACGTGGTGGCCATCTTGGAACTTCCCGACAACGTGACCATGATGGCAATGTCCATGGCAATAGCCGCCAGCGGCGCCTTGAAGAGTTTCAACACCACCGTACTCATGCCGATGGCCCAGGCCGTCGAGGCCATGCGGAAGGCGTCCACCGTGGGCTACCAGGCGCCGGGCCGCTGACCCGCCGCCCTTCCCTGCGGACCCTTCTACTCAAGGCCATCCGGTTCCGGAACATACCGCGGCCTGATCAACGCCCCACGCTCACAGCCGGGCCATCCGCGACACTTGCGCGCCGGCCCCGAACGCCGCGCCGGGTGACGGCCCTTCCCCACCGGTGATGATTTATCTCAGTGGCGGGGCCGGTCCTGGAACTCCCGCTCGGTGGTCTGGGCCTCCACCTCCTGGTACTCGGGGAGGCTGATTAAGGCCTCCACCTCGTCGCGCATCGTCCGCACCTGCTGTTCGTTGAGGCCGATGTGGCCGGTGTCCCTCAGGCTCTGATACACCTTGCGGAAGCCATCGACGGCGGCGATGATGGGCGTGGTAGCCCAGATCATTATCTGGTAGCCCAGGTCCGTGTACTCCTGGACCGTGATATCGTCGGCCCCGGCGATGACCAGCAGGGGCACATTGGGTACGCCCTTGCGGTAGGTATCCAGGTCTTCCTTCTGGCGCACGCCCCGGGGCATGATCACGTCGACACCCAGGTCTCGAAGGGCGTTGCCCCGGCGGATGGCCTCGTTCATGTCCCCTTCCACCGCGGAAAAGGCGTCAGTGCGGCCTATGATAATGAAGTCCGGGTCGGTGCGGGCTTGCAGGGCGTATTTCATCTTTACCAGGAACTCATCTCCGGGGATGACGTGCTCCAGGCCCGCGTGGTACGAGGCCCGCTTCGGAAAGAACTGGTCTTCGATGTGGATGGCGGCGATGCCGGCGTCCTCGAAGGTCCGGACGGTGTGCATAGCGTGCACCGGCTCGCCATACCCGGCGTCGGCGTCGCAGATCACCGGCAACGAAACCGACCGGGCCACCCGGGCCGCCACATCCACCTGCTCGGTCAGGGTCATCAACGGCTCGGTGACGGCCAGGTGGGCGCCGCTCATGTATCCCCCGGTATAGACGGTATCGAAGCCCAATGACTGGATCAACCGGGCCGATATGGGGTCGTAAGCCCCCGGCGCTACTATGCTCTTTCCGGAAATCAGCCTATTTTTCAGGTCTGATCGTGCTGACACTGTTGCCCCCTTTTTTCTGATCGGATATTGGACCTGGCCGCGCCCTCACCCCCGGCCCCTCTCCCTAAGGGAGAGGGGCCGGGGGTGAGGGCTCCAGCCATCTTCACCAGAACAGCGCTCACATCTTGTATCACATCCGCGTTCTTGAAGGACATCACCTTGAGACCAAGTTGTTCAATGGCGAGCCTCCTGACCGTATCATATTGCTTCTGATCAAACCGGTTGTGTATGTCTCCCTCCAGCTCGACAACCAAACGCGCCTCATGGCAATAGAAATCAGCGATGTAGCGGCCCAAAGGATGTTGCCGCCGGAACTTGGCCCCGCTCAGTCTGCCATCGCGAAGGCAATCCCAGAGTATGCGCTCCGCGGGCGTCTGCTTTCCACGCAACTCCCTCGCTCGCCTGACCACGTACGGCGGAGACTTTACCTTATCCATGCTTCTCGGGTACCACCTATTCCCTCACCCCTGGGGGATCAGAGGCATCACCTCGCGGGAGAACTGCTGCAATGCCTCTTGCTGGCCGGCGATGCTATCGGCGGTGAAACTGAGAATGAAGTTCCGGACCCCCACGTCCTGGTACTGCCGCAGGTCGGCGGCGATCTGTTCGGGCCGCCCGCTCATGGTCTGCCGTGAGAGCAACGGAGTTTTGTCGAACGATACGTTGGTGCTGAACGAAATCGTCACGGCGTCCTCGGGCCGCCCGGCCTCCTTGGTGAGGGTGCGAAGGCGGGCTATTTTCCCGGCCAGCTCCTCGGGTTCCAGGACGGCCGGCGGGCGCAGGCCGATGGGCACCCAACCGTCGCCAAGCCTGGCGGCGCGCCGGATGGCCGGGCCGGTGTGCCCTCCGATCCAGATTGGCGGATGGGGCTTCTGCACCGGCTTGGGCTGAAACCCGCTGCCGGAGAGCTGGTAGTGCTTCCCCTGGAAGACCGGCTCGTCCTTGGTCCACAGCTCCTTGTAAAGCTGCAGGTATTCGTCCGTCACTGCTCCCCGGGCGGCGTAGGTGTCCAGGCCCAGCGCCTTGAACTCCTCCTCCATCCAGCCGACACCCACCCCCAGGATCAAGCGGCCCCCCGAGAGCACGTCCAGGGTGGCCAGCGTCTTGGCGGTGAGCACGGGATTGCGGTAAGGGACGATGAGCACGTGGGTGCCCAGCCGCACCCGCTGGGTGCAGCCCGCGAGGAAGTTCAGGGCCGACAGGGCCTCGAAGTAGGGCTCGTCAGGGACAAAGGCGGGTACCCCGTCGGCGGCGTAGGGGTAGAAAGACCGGACCTGACGGGGCAGGATGATGTGGTCGCTGACCCAGACCGAGTCGAAGCCCAGGTCCTCGGCCCGCTGGGCCAGGGAGCGGACCGCCTCCGGGGTGGCCAGCTGCCCGCGGGTAGGCAGGGAACATCCAAAGGTCACGGCCATCTGACATCTCCTCAGGGTCGCCTTTGTCGAAGCGGAGCCCGCCGTGGTAGTTTAGCAGCTAACCGCTGGCTCTGGCTCTAGCCGCCGAACGGATTCCCCTACCGAGGCTTGCTCCGAACCACGTAGGTGCCGGCAATGTGGTCATGCCACGCTCGCTTCTGGGGGTCCCAGCCGACCCACAAGTAGCCCAGCATGATGACGATGGCCGAGACAAACTTGCCCACGATCTCCCGCAGGGCGGCGCGTCCGATACCAGGCACGTCGCCGTTCGCGTCGACTACCTTGATGCCCAGGGCCATCTTGCCGAGAGTCTGGCCTCTGAGGCCGATGAACAAGACGGCGTAAACCCACCCCAGAAAAACGGAGATATGACTTGGTACGAGCAGCCCCAACACACCCCCTGCCACCGTCACCAAGGCGCCATCGATGATTGCGGCCACCAACCGTATCCAGAAGCCCATGTACTCTACTTCGACTTGGGCTCCGACTCCCACAACGGGAGTCGGGGCTGTGCCCACTCCGACTGCGGCCCCGCAGCCGGGGCAGAAGTGGGCGCCAGGTTGAATCGCCGCCCCGCAATGAGCGCAGAACGAGGGATTGGGTGCGGCTCCCTGTCCACAGTAGGGGCAGAAGCGCGCATCCTGAGAGACGCCCTTGCCACAACTGGAGCAAAATGCCTGGCCTGCCCCAGAGCCTTGCATGTCTTGAGCCATTACTACCCCCTTTCCGGGTGCGGTTGATTCGCGTGGCTACCCGCGCTCACGTCCCGAGCCCCGCTTTCTCTAGGGCGCCAGCAATTAAGCTGACCGAGTACTAGAGGATCATGGAGGCTCGATGTACGGCCTCTCTTGCCGTGCCTTGGAGGGCCCAGCTCTTTTCCTGCTCTATGACTTCACCGACAACGTCGATCAAAGTAATGCTCGCCAGCATTACCCTGTACAAACCCGATTTGTCAAGCTTGCCCTTTATGAAACCTTTTGGCAGCTGACCGTCATGCAGCAATACGAGATTCAGCGAGGGATTGTGCAAGAATGGTATGGCACCGGTGCGTTGTTTGCACCACTGCTTCCCCCTCTGGATCAGGCGGTCGACATCACTCGGCTCAGCACGGCCGGCATCTAGCACTGACACTAGAAAAAAGATGCTTGCCCGGATCTCCCATCCAGACACTTCCTGAACATAGGCGCGGATGAACTCAGGAGTGTCTGTGGGCCTTGAATCCAGACCCGTTAGTTCCATTGCTCGGGCCAGTTTGCCCAGTATCGCCTCTGCATGAGAGGTTTGCACCGCTTCTGCCCCAACTGCGGTCCCGCAGGTAAGGCAGAAGCGGACACCCACACTGATGCTCCCCCCGCAGTGGGAGCAGTACGAGGGTTCGCCTGCGGCTCTCTGTCCACAGTAGGGGCAGTAGCTGAAATCCTGAGAGACGCCTTTGCCGCAGCTGGTGCAGAACCTCTGGCTGCTATCGATGAGTTCCTGGCCTTGTACCATCTTCCTTCCTCAAGCGGGAAAGGTTTTCTCCGCCCGGTGGAGGACCGGTGTGCGAACGTCAAGAGTCAACTCGGTCTGGAAGCAATCGCCTTTCGGAGCGGCCAAAGGTGCTGCTCTGGGTTCGACCAATCCGCTCCGTCGCAGATGGCCCGGCGTCAGCGGGATGCCACCCGGTTCAGGTCCGACTGGACCAGGAACCAGACCACCGGGCTGAAGACGATCCACAGTATGAAGATGGCAATCCCCGGGTATTTGCTGTTGGTGAACCCGGCGTACTCGAAGGAGTGATGCCAGTAAGCGAACAAATTGGCTATTGGGATAATCGAAAGAACCGTCCACATACCCGCCCCTTCCGCCTTGCCGTTCGCCTTGTGCAGCTCGTCAAGGGTCACGTAGTACCAGTAGATCGTGTAGATACCAAACGTCACGATGGCCAGCACAACCTGCATGATCATGTTACGGTACTTGATGTGGTCCGTGCGTATCGCCCCCCCGCCGGCGGCCGGGTTCGGGCTAGCCTGGGCGCTGGTTGCGGTTCCGCAGGATGGACAAAAGCCGGTATTCGCTTCGAGCCGCTGCCCGCATTGGGCGCAGAACCCCCTGGTCGACCCACCGCTCTGCTGTTCATAGGCCATGACATCCCCCCCGTCTGCTGCCCCCGCGAGTAACCGCGTACCGTTTATCTCGACGAAGCGCGGCAGATCCTATCTGGTTCGATTCGAATGCCGTAACTTTCCCCAACTCAGCACCCGGATGGGCCGGATTGTAGACGGGCCGTAGGGGACTGTCAACTCGCGATTCACTCAGGGAATTGGTCCACCTCTGCCCTCCTGTTGGACCCCCAACGCTCGCTATGCTAGGCTGTTTTCTAGAGGTGCGCGGGCCAATGGTAAAGAAGGTGGCCGTCGCCATGAGCGGCGGAGTGGACTCGTCGGTGGCAGCGCTGCTGCTCCAGCGGCAGGGCTACGAGGTCGTGGGCGTGACCATGAAGCTGTTCGGACTGGAGCACGCCGACCTTCCCCCCCACTACAGGGGTTGCTGCACCGTAGACGACGTCGAGGACGCCAGGACGGTGTGCCGCCGGCTGGGCATCCCCCACTACGTCCTCAACGTTCAGCAAGAGTTCCAGGTCCACGTAATCGACTACTTCTGCTCCGAGTACCAGAAAGGCCGCACACCCCACCCCTGCATCGCCTGCAACGACAAGATCAAGTTCAATTTCCTGATGACCCGGGCGGCGGCGCTGAATGCGGATTTCGTGGCCACCGGCCACTACGCCATAATCGAGGGCACCCCGGACGGGATGGTGCTCAAGAAGGCGGTGGACCAGGGCAAGGACCAATCGTACGTGCTCTTCGGCATGGGGCAGCGGGAGCTAACCCGCACCCTGATGCCGGTGGGCGCTTACCCGAAAGACGCCATCCGGCAGATGGCAAAAGACGCCGGGTTCGGCAACGCGGGAAAGCCGGATAGCCAGGACATCTGCTTCGTTCCCTCTGGCGACTACAAGTCCTTCTTGAAAGGACGGGTGCCATCTATCCCCGGCCCCATCGTCGACCAAAAAGGGGAACTGCTGGGCCGGCACCAGGGCATCGAGTCCTTCACCGTGGGGCAACGCCGCGGATTGGGCATCGCCAGCGGAGACCCGTCTTACGTGCTGCGGCTGGAACCCGAGGCCAACCGGGTGGTGGTCGGGCCCGAGGAGGCCCTGTACCAATCGCGGATGTGGACCTCCCGGATCAATTACACCCTGGGGCGGCCTCCAGACGGACCGGTGGAGGTGGGGGTGAAGATCCGCTACAAGTCCGAAGAGGTCCGGGCGGTTTTGCGGCCGCGGCCGGAAGGTGCTCTGGTCTGCTTTGAGCGGCCGCAGCGGGCGGTTACCCCCGGCCAGGCGGCGGTGTTTTATCAGGGTGATGTGCTCTTGGGCGGCGGGACCATTGAGAGGGATATTCCATGCGGGGAGACGGCGGGGGACCCTCCTAAAGAACTTTCCGCCGGATACGGGACGTATGCCTGATTTGTCGATGGAACAGGTGCTCTACCAGCGAGGAGTCCACTTGGTGGCTGGCGTGGACGAGGCAGGAAGGGGGCCGTTGGCCGGGCCGGTGGTGGCCGCCGCCGTCATACTGTCTCCCGATCTATCCGGGTTCGAGACGTGGCTGGACTTGTTGGATGACAGCAAAGCGCTGTCTCCCGCCCGCCGTGAGCGAGCGGTGGTCGCGATCCGGAAGCACGCGCTGGCAGTAGGGGTTGGCCACGCAGGCCCGGAAGAGATCGACCGTCTGGGCATCGGGCACGCAACCATCGAGGCCATGATGCGGGCCGTTGCGGCGCTGGCGGTTCGCCCCGCCCACCTGCTGTTCGACTTCGTTCACCTGCGGGAATGCCCTTTCCCCTTTCAAACCGTGGTCCGGGGCGACAGCCTCAGCTACTCCATCGCCGCCGCGTCCAACGTGGCCAAGGTAACTCGAGACCGCTGGATGCTGGAGGCGGACGCCCGTTTTCCCGGCTACTCCTTTGCCCGGCACAAGGGCTATCCGACCGCCCATCACCTGGAACAGCTTCGAAAGCTGGGGCCATGCGACATCCATCGCCGCTCCTTCGGTCCGGTGCGGGAAACCGTCAAGCTGCTGGGGGGCGGCTGAGATGCCGACACCGCGGGCTCAGCTGGGTGACTGGGGAGAGGAGCTGGCCGGGAGGTTTCTCGAGGAACGGGGCTACTGCATTCTGGACACCAAATATCGCTGCCGCTTTGGCGAGGTGGATATCGTGGCCAGGGACGGCGAGGAGTTGGTCTTCGTCGAGGTGCGCACCCGCCGTGGCGGCGGCTTCGGCGCTCCCGAGGAATCCCTCTCCGCGGCCAAAATGCGGCGGCTGGTGACCACCTGCGAGGACTATATCCAGCGCCGGACCGGGGAACAGACTGAGTGGCGCATCGACCTCGTTTGCGTTCACCTTGACCGGGGCCGCGAGGTGCCCCGAATCCACCACCTCCGCCACGCCATCCAGCTATAGGTCCGCGTAGACGGAGGATGTTGTCTCCACGCCGGGGAACCCCTGCATCCCAAGCTCGTGGCTGGACGGCTCCGTTGGTCCTGCGCCGGGCTGGCCGGACACCGGAAAACCGGTGAGCCGGCAGGTTAGCAGCGCCGTCAACACTATCAGTGCGAAGAGAACGCCGATGACCAGACAGGAATACCTCAGCATCGCCGAGGTTCCCGGCGGGCAAGACAGTTGTTCACTCGTATCTCTTCCTGTCTGAAGGCACCCGGTCCGGCGCCGGGCGAACCAGCCAATCTTCGACGGCTTCGAAGCTTCCCTGGTGGAGTGCCGGAATGGCGCTGGGATTGTATACCAGTCCCCCGGCGGACCGCCACCGCCGAACCGAACCGTCCCGTACATCGAGACGTGCGGCTCGCGACGATAGGCGCACGCTACAATACCGATGGAGGAACATCCGATGGACCAGATTGCTAGCCGTATAGCCTTGATTCGGGGTCTGTCCGACCGGCTGCGGGGGTTTCTGGCCGGCCTGCCCCAGGAAGAGTGGGCCCAGCCCAGCGCCTGCGCTCTCTGGGAGGTGCGGGACGTGGTGGCCCACGTGACTTCGGGAGCGGGCCGCCAGCTCGAAAGCATGCGCCGGGGGATGGCCGGCGACTCCTCGCCACCGCCGGGCTTCGAATCCGTAGACTTGAAAGGCCTGTCGGCATCCAACGTCATGCGGGACATCGCCTTGCGAAAAGAGCTGGGCGAGCAACTCCTGCCGACCTTCGTCGCCCGGCACGAGGAGCTGACCGGGCTGCTGGATAGCTTCAGCGCCAAAGGCCGGGACACACCGTGCTGGCACGCCAGGAAGGGTAGCATGCCAGCAGAAGAGTACGTGGACCTGCGCGTTCAAGAGCTGGCTATTCACGACTGGGACATCCGGTCAGGGGTCGACGCCGGGGCCCGCCTGGACCCGGAAAGCGTTCCGGTGTTGCTGGATATTGCCCTCTCCTGGATACAGGCGAGCTTCCGCCCCGGTCCTCCGCTGGACGCCCCGGCGGTCTTCCGGTTCGAGGTTACGGCTCCGGCCGCCAGCGGGCACGAAGTGGTCGTCATGGGCGACAGCTTCCGGGTCGTTCCGGCCGGTGGATCGAAGGCCGGCGTAGTGGTGCGGTGCGACGCTGACTCTTACCTGCTGTACCTGTACGGGCGGCTCACCGCCGCCGCTGGTGTCGCCGCCGGCCGGCTGTCCGTGGACGGCGACGCCTCACTGCTCCAGCGGTTCGAGGAGTGGTTCAAAGGGTTCTAGCGCACCGTCTCGTAAATAGCCTTACATCAGCGAAGTTGTGCGAAATTCCCTCCTGTCGATCGTCTTTCCGGCGGAAGCCGGAATCCAGAGAAGTGTTAGCGGGGTCCCCCTTCCGCGGAAGGACCGGGATGACAGACCGGGTACCAAACCATTTACGAGACACTTGACTGGGGGGAGAGACGAGGCGAAGTCTGGCTTGCCTGCGTTAATCCCCGCGCTAATTGTTGATATTCCGCGGCCCGGCTGCTAATCTCCTCTTTAGTCGCGGGGAAGCCAAGCCAGGGTCAAGGGAGAAGCTGCAAGTGGTCAATGAAACGAGGGACGCAATCGTCGTTGGAGGCGGTATCGTCGGCTGCCTTACCGCCTACCTGCTGGCCCGGCGGGGCATGAAGGTAACGATCCTGGAAAGGGACTCGGTGGGCAGCCACGCTTCGGGCTTCGCCTTTGGCGAAATGGGCCCCCTGGATGGCGCTGGCCTTCCGGACCCACTCCTGGACTTCAGCATCTGGTCTCTGCAGCGGCACGGCACCCTGGCGGGGGAGATGAGAGAAGCGGGCGGCGTTGACAACCAGTTCCAGGTTTGCAACCGGCTGAAACTGGCCTTTGATGAGGAAGAGGTCCGGGCCTTCCATGAAGACCTGAAGTGGCAGAAGGAAGTCCGGGAGCTTGGCGTGGAGTGGATGACGCCCGAGGAAGTGGTGAAGATCGAGCCGATGGCCAACCCGGCGTGCCTCGGAGGAGTATACGTTCAAGGGGTCGGCGCGGTGGAGCCCTATCGCCACAACCTGGCCGCGGCCCAGGCCGGGGAGA
>CAJWBT010000062.1 GCA_913020235.1 uncultured Chloroflexota bacterium | reverse complement strand
ATGATGGCCACCATCTCGCCCTGCTGGATGGACAGGCTGGCGCCGCGTAATGCGGCGACTTCCACGGTACCCATACGGTATATTTTGGTGACACTCTCTAGCTCAATCACTCGCCTTCACCTGGCTATGGTCGCCTGCCACCAGAGCTGGTACGGTCAAATCCACCGCCGCCTCCGCCGAAGCCGCCGCGTATTTGGCGGAAGGCGGCGAAGGGATCGCTGGCAGTCTGAGCCACCTCCATTACCACCTGGTCTCCTTCGGCCAGCCCTTCGCGGACCGCCGTCCAGAAGTCGTCGCTGTTGCCCAGGACCACGGGCCGCACCTGTATGCCGCTGGCGGTCATTACCCGGACCACCGGCTCCTCAAAGCTGCCGTAGAGGGCCTGCTGGGGCACCAGCAAGACGTCCCTCTCCTGGCGGAGGATTATGTTGGCGACGGCGCTCAGCCCTTCCCGGACTTGCATTCCTTCGGGCACGTTCATCTGGACACGAATGGGATAGGTCACCACGCCCTGCTGATTCAGCGCCGCAGGGGCAATCTCAGAGATGGTGCCTTCCAACGTTTGGCCGGGGAAAGCGTCCATGGACACCGCAGCTAACGCACCCACCTGGACCAGCCGGACGTCGATCTCGTCCACGATTCCGTCGACTTCCACAACACTTGAATCGACGATCTCCAGGACCGGGGAATTGGGGTTGACATCGTCCCCGTCTTCCACTTCGACCACGGAAACAAAGCCGGCCATGGGGGCTTTGAGGGTCGCGTCTTCCACGCGCCGGAGGGCCTCCGCCTCCGCCAGTTGAGCCGAGACGATTATCGCCTCCTGGAGAGCCACCTCCACAGGGTCCGGGCCTTGCAGCAGCTCCGCCAGGTCGTCCTCCGCCTGGACCAGGCTTGCCCGGGCCGAATCTATCTGTTTCTCCTTCAGCGCCAAATCCGCGGGGTCCGGGCTTTGCAGCAGCTCTACCAGGTCATCTTCCGCCTGGGCCAGGGTTGCCCGGGCCAGGGACACCAGGGCTTCATTCACCGCCAGCGTCAATGGGTCGAGTCCAGCCTCCAATTCCGCCAGACTGGCATCCACGTCTACCAGGTTGGCCTTGGCCAGGGCCACCTCCGCTTCCCTTGCGGCCAGCTCCAGCGGGTCAACTCCGGCGCTTGCGGCCGACAAGCCCTCAGCCGTGTCCGGCTCGGCCCGGGCGTCAAATACCGCCAGCGATTCCTCCGCGACCTCCAGCTTGGAGCTGGCCAGCTCCACCGCCGCCTGGAGCTGTTGGAGCCGCAGCGGGTCCAAGCCTTCTTCCAGCTTGGCCAGGTCCTCCTCGGCTTTCGCCAGAGTCGCTCCGGCAAGGTCAACCTCTGCCGCCAACTGCTGACTTTCCAGAGGGTCAGGCCCTTCCCCTAGCTGGGTGATGTTCCCTCGGGACTCGTCCAGACTGGACTGGGCCAGCACCACCGATGCCTCCAACTGCTGGCGTCGCAGCGGGTCGGGTCCCTGCTCCAGCCCGGACAGGTCCGTCCGGGCCTTGTCCAAGTTTGATACGGCCAGCTCTGCCGCGGCTTCCAATTGCTCCACCTGAGCCACGGTTTCCTGGGCATCGTCAAGCTGGGTCTGGCGGAGCGCCACCAATATTCGCGCCGGCTCGACATAAATGTCCAAGCCTGCCGAACCCGACTGCGTCGCGAGGACCAGTGTGGACAGCTCGGTCTGGGCTTCCTCCAGGAGGGCCTCCGCTTCGATCTTGTCTTCGCGCGCCGCCTTCAGCCAGCCGGTATTGGTCAGCTCGTAGCTGTCCAGGGCTTGCTGGGCCTGCACCAGGGAAACCTCGGCGTTGGCCTTGGTCTGATGTGCCCGAACCAGCTCCTGGTCATGCTCCGTTGCAAAGTCGGTCACGGCGTCCCCGGCCTGCGCCAAGGCCAGCTCTGAGTCGGCCTCGGCCTGGCGCGCCTGGACCAGGTCCTGGCCGTAATCCGTCGAGAGGTCGGCCACGGCATCCTGGGCTTGCGCCAGGGCCAATTCGGCGTCGGCCTTGGCCTGGCGTGCCTGGACCAACTGCTGGCCCTGGTCCGGTGAGAAGTCGTCCAGGGCGTCTTGGGCCTGCGCCAGGGCCAGCTCGGCGTCGGCCTTGGCCTGACGCGCCTGGGCCAGTTGCTGGACATATTCGGATGGGTAGTTTGCCAGGGCATCCTGAGCTTGCTTCAGGGCCAGCTCGGCGTCGGCCCGGTCCCGGCGTGCCTGGACCAGTTGCTGAACACGGTCTTGCTCCAAGCCGGCCAGCACCTGTTCCGCATCCTGCAGGGACAACCCGGCGTCGGCCACCGACTGCTCCCGGGTCTTGATGTCCTGCTCGGTAATGGGCTCTCTGGCGTCGGCCAAGGCCTCGATGGACTGTTGAAGCTGGAACTCGGCGTCAGCTACCTTCTCTCGAGCCAGAGCCAGGACCAGAGTTCCAAGGCTATGCATGTCGTCAAGCGCCTCATCGGCATCTTGGAGCGCAACCTTTGCTTGAGCGGCGGCCTGTTCCAGGGATGCCAGCGTAGTCTGGTCGAGTTTGGCCAGCACCTGGCCCATCGATACCCGCTGGCCCTCCTCGACCAGCACCGCTTCAACGGTGCCCTGGGAGCCGAAGTTGAGCGTCTCCCGGTTGGGAAAAGTGAGGTTGCCGTTGGTCGAGACTTGGTTCACCAGGTCTCCGAACTGTACCGGTATGATCTGCTGACCGTCGTCCAGGCCCTTGGAACTCGACCCATCGGCCCATGCGTAGGCGCCGTAGGTGGCGCTTGCCGCTCCCAACAGGACGGCGGCCAACACGATGATCTGCCAAATGGTCAGTTGTTTGAACGCGCTTAGTAGTGCAACCACGGCCGATTGACCTCTTTTCCTGTTCTACTACCGGCTTCTCGTGTCTGCCGGCGGGTGGGTGGAGGGCAGCTCGAAAACAACACGGCTTCCCTGGCCCAGGACGCTCTCCGCGCTAATGTTGCCCCCATGGGCCTCCACCAGCTGTTTGGCAATGGTCAGCCCAAGGCCGGCGCCTCCGGTGCTCCGGGTCCGGGAGCAGTCAACCCGGTAGAAGCGCTCGAAGACCAGGGGCAGGTCTTCCGGGGGCAGGCCCTCCCCGGTGTCCGCCACGATGACCTTAGCCATGGCTCGGCTCTCCGGCCCGGCCATCTCCGCCGACACGGTCACCCGGCCGCCCTCCGGGGTGTGAACGATTGCATTCTCCAGCAGGTTGGCCACCACCTGGGCGATTCGAGTCCGGTCCATCTCCAACAAGGGAAGCCGGGGAGGAATTTCCAAGGAGAGGGCGACCCCCTTGGCCTCGGCCCGGGGCCGAAACGGCTCCACCGCCCGCCGGAGCACGTCTTCCAAGGATTCCGGTCGCCAGGTCAAGGTGAGGGCCCCAGCCTCCGCCAGGGCGAGAAGCCTCAGGTCCTCCACCAGGCGGGCCAGGTGCAGCACTTGCTGGTGTATCGTATCCATGGTCGAGGCGTCGGGCTGCAGCAGCCCATCGCGCACGGCCTCGATGTAGCCCTGGATATTAGAGAGAGGGGTCCTGAGTTCATGGGCCACGTCGGCCATCAGGCTCCGGCGCTGTCCCTCAGCCCGCTCCAGATCTTCGGCCATGGAATTGAAGGTGCGGGCTAGTTGGCTGATTTCGTTCTGCCCCGTCGTGGACACGCGTTGCGAAAGGTCCCCCCTGCCCAGGCGCCGGGCCGCCGCGCTCAATCCCCTGACCGGAGCCAGGACTTGCCGGGACACCAGCGAGACCACAAGAATCCCCACGGCCCCTGCCGCCAGGCCGGTCCAAAGCAGGGACCGGTTCGTTGTGGATACAAGCCGGGACAGGGGCGGTTCGGGGGCTACCTCCGGAGCCTCGCTGGGAGCCACCAGTATGGAGCCTACTTGCCGGCCACTGCTGACGACCGGAAAGAACCGGGTCCGGCGCCTGGGCTCGCTCCGGGGGCTGCCGGCCGGGTGATGCGACTCCGCCACCACCTGACCCTCCACATCGTTGACCACGATGTGCCACCCGTAGAGGGAACCGGCCCGCTCCAGCACGGGCTGAATTCCAAGCCACCCCTGGCGGGCGGCGTAGTACCGGGAGACGACGCGTTCGACACGGGCGGCCCGGGCTTCTTCAACCTCACCCTGGAACCGGTCCGTCTCCCGCTGGGCCGCGAATCCAACGTACCAGCTGACGCCACCCAAGGCCAAGGCCAGGACCAGGGCGAATCCCACCACCAGCCTGAATTGCAGGCTGAAAAACCACTTACTCATCGCCGAACCTGTAGCCTACTCCATACACGGTGTGGATATGCCGCCGGTCACCCATGGCCGGTTCCAACTTCCGGCGCAGGCTGGAAACGTGGGCGTCGACGGTGCGGTCGAAGCCCTCGAAATCGTAGCCGAACACCCGGTCGATGATTTGGTCCCGGGTGAAAACCCTGCCCGGCTCCCGGACCATCATGGCCAACAGCCGGAACTCGGTGGGAGTCAAGCCTACCCGCCGTTCGCCGACATGGACCGATCGTTTTCGCAGGTCCACGGTCAGTTGGCTGTAGACCAATTGGGACGGGCCCTGGTCAAAGGGGTCGTTGGAGCTGCGGCGCAACACTGCTCTGACCCGGGCTGCCAACTCCCGCGGGCTGAAGGGCTTGGTCACATAGTCGTCGGCGCCCAGCTCCAAACCGGCAAGCCGGTCTTCCTCATCCACCCGGGCAGTGAGCATGATGATGGGAACATCCGCCTCTTCCCGGAGAATACGCCCCACCTGCATCCCGTCCAGCCGGGGCAGCATGAGGTCCAGAATCACCAGGTCCGGCTGCGCCTCCCTGGCAAGCCTCAATCCCTCGAGACCGTCCGATGCCGACAGCACCTGGTAACCGTCCCGGCGCAGGTAAAGGCTCACCAGTTCCACTGTCTCAGGGTCGTCTTCTACAATGAGGACTTTGTTAACCACTAGCTCTCCGCGATTCGGTCTCGCAGACTCTGCCTACATGTTACAGGAGTCTGGGGGCACGGGACGGCCGCCAACCAGCCGGGTTCGGCAGAAGGCAGCGGGATGCCGGACCCATATTGGGGCCGGAAGAGGCTTAACCCCTTCCGGCATTTTGAGGACCGGCACGGGGACGATAGCGCTCAATACTGGGTGAGCGCGGGGTCCGTAGACAGGCCGAACCTGAATGAGCTTTGCCCCTCGCCCTCTTCCGGCGCAGGCTTGTGGAACCTGAACCCCTTGAAGAAATGCTCTCCAAACGAACGGCCACCGAACCCGCCATGCCCGCCGAACCCCCGGAATTGGAACTTGGGCATTATTCCCTCCGGGCGAGAGAGGCGCCAGTCGCGGTACTCATCCGCCTGTTCTTGGGTAATGCTGCCCTTCTCCACCATGCGGTCCAACTTCATCTGAAGCTTATCTTCCCGGGCTTCCTTTGACGCTTGGTTGATAGCGTCCTGTACCTGGCTCTCATCCAGGCCCAAGATGGCCGCGACGCGCCCGGCGAAGGTTTTGGCCCCCAAGGGGCCGGTCTCGCCGTCACTTTGGGCCATCACCGCGCCTGCCGTTAGCGCCAAGGCCAGCAGTCCCGCTACCAGGAGACCGAATAACCACCGTTTCCTCATCCCAGCCACCTCCTAGTCATTTCCGATTCATTGATTGCATGGGTCGGCACGCGAGTACTCCGTTGGTAGTATTTTTACACCATAGTGTGAAGGAAATTTGAAGACCGAGGCCAGACCGTGCCTGGACGTTGTATTGAATGCATTGGCAGGACCCGGCGTCCAAAACACCAACCTCCGCCGGGATGGGGACAGTTGCGGTTCCAGAAGGAGGGGACCGCATCATCTCAGAGGGCAAAATGGAGGCCGGCCCGCATGGACAACAGTCCAATAGACGGAGGAAGACTTGGCTGGCCCAATCGTGGAAGCAATTTGACTGTACCGGGAGGGTGCCGGGCGCCCGGCAGGCGCAAATCTCGGGAAGGGGAACGGAAGCGGCTGAATCGGCCGGGTTATCCGAGGACCGCGGGCGGCTGGCCCGTTTCCACCACTACCTGAGGGCCGCGCCGTTCCGGGGAAGGCAGACCATGAATTCGGTGCCATCTCCCAGTTCACTGCGGACCTGGATGTCGCCCCCGTGGGCCTCCACCAGCCGCCGGGCGATGGTCAATCCCAGTCCGACGCCTCCGGTGGCCCGGGACCTGGACTTGTCGACCCGGTAGAATCGCTCGAAGATGTAGGGCAGGTCCTCGGCCGGAATGCCCGGGCCGGTATCCCGGACCGCCAGCTGAATCTCAGCACCATGGTCCCATGCCTGGAGCGACACCCGGCCGCCGGGGGGAGTGTACTCCACCGCGTTGGCCAGGAGATTGCGTAATACTTGGCTGATTCGCTCTGGGTCCCCCTGCAACGGCAGTTCGGCCGGCACGTCTACCTCGAGAGTTATCTCCCTGGCTTGGGCCCGCTGTTGCACGGCAGCCAAGGCCCGTTGAGCGAGGCCGCCCAGGTCGCAGGACTGTCGTAGGAAGGGCAAGCGTCCCGAATCGGCCAGGGCCAGGTCTTGAAGGTCATCTATGAGCCGGGACAGCAATATCACCTCGTCATGCATCGAGCCCAGGGTGGTGGTATCGGGCGCCATGACCCCATCGCCGATGCCTTCTATGTAGCCTCGGACATTGGTGACCGGGGTGCGCAGCTCGTGGGCCAGGTCGGCCACCAGGTTGCGTCGCAGCTCTTCGGTGTGGGAGAGTTCTCCGATCATCGAGTTGAAGATGCGAGACAACTCCCCCACTTCATCCCTGGATTTGACCTCGGCCCGGACCGAAAAGTCACCCCGTGCCACCGATTGGGCCACCTTCGCCAGCGATTCCACCGGCGCCACAACGCGCCGGGACAAGAAGAAGGTCAAAACCATGGCCACCGCGCCCGCCAGCAGGCCGCTGAGGATCAGGAGCACGCTCAGGGAGGGACCAGAGGAGTCCGGGGCCGTCCCCGCCACCGCCCCGACCCCGGCGCGAAGGTTGGGATCGACGATCAAGGTCCCGATCTGGCCCTCTCGCCCTAACACCGGAGTCAAGGACCGGCTGCTCAGGTCGAGGTCCAGGCGCTGGCCCAGCAGCCTGTTGCGGCTGTCGGCGACTACCACGCCATCCAGGCCGGCCAGCATCATACCCTGTTGGTACAGCGCTCCGGCGTCTTCAAGCAGCCGTTGGGCTTCATCCCAGTTCCGTGTCGAGGAATACCGGAAGGCCAGCAATGTGGCCAGCTGTTGATTGCGGATGCTATCGTCGCGTCCCTGGACCCGCTCGATCTCCGCATTGGCGGCCTGGTTGGCGAAAAACGCGCTCATGCCCACAGTCACCAGGATTACGGCGACCATGCTCAACAGAAGTTGCCAGCGCAGCCCGTAAATCAAGGCGTCTCACCCAGCTTGTACCCCCTGCCGTAGACCGTGAAGATGTACTCGCGACGCTCGGGATCGGACTCGATCTTCCGTCGAAGGTTCAGAATGTGTACATCGATGGTGCGGTCCATCCCCTCATAGTCGAATCCCAGGGCTTGCTCCACAAGCTGGGAGCGGGTGAAAAGTTGGCCAGGGTCCCGGATCAGCACCTCAAGCAAGCTGAACTCGGTGGGTGTCAGGTGTACATCCCGGCTATGTGCGGTGACGGTCTGCGTCCAGCGGTTCAGTGTCAGGTCACGGTAGCTGAGGGAATTCAGACTCCGTGGAGGGCTTTCCTCGGCGGTGCGGCGGAGGACGGAGCGGACCCGAGCGACCAGCTCCCGGGGGCTAAACGGCTTGGTAACATAATCGTCGGCGCCGAGGTCCAGGCCGGCCAACTTGTTCTGCTCGGTAGTCAAGGCGGTAAGCATGATGATGGGTACCGTCGATTCCTCCCGCAGGGCGCGGCAAACGGTCAGCCCGTTCATGACGGGCAGCAACAAGTCCAGCACCACCAGGTCAGGCGGATCGCGCCGGGCGGCCGCCAGCCCCTCTTCGCCGTCGTGGGCCAAAGCTACGATGTAGCTGGCTTTCTCCAGGTAGGCCCTGATGATACCGGCTGTCTTGTGGTCGTCTTCCACGACCAGCACCCTCCGTCGGATGGGAGGCATAGGCATCTCCGGCTGTTTAACTTGACCAGGGCTGTGTCCCAGCCCAAACAAAATGTTAAGACCGGGCAGCGTTAAGTAAAAGGGGGCAACCCCTCGTTCCTGCCGGATCAAGCTCCCTGATCTTCGGCCCCTCTGGGCCAACGTGGAGCCATCGGCGACGACGAGTTCACGCGGAAACGGGTCTGGCGCGATGCAGGGGTTGGTAAGCGGACGGATAGCCTGTCTATAACGAAGGTGGACCGGGCCGTGACGAAGGCGACGTCGTTCCGGCTCGGTCCGAAGAAGGCCCCAGCGCCCTATTCGTGGGCCGGCGGTTGCCGTCTGGACCGGGGCGGGCGGCCGATGGACGGCGGGCCGCCCCGGTCCCGGCGCTGGTCCCGGTAGTTGGGGGCGGTGATCGGCTCCCAGTCCACCACCATGCTGTCCACCAAGCGGGAGGCGATGTGGGGCTTGGCCTCCTCCAGCTCCTCGATGGAGAAAGCGTTGGTGATCACCGTGGGCAACCGGTTCTCGTGCCGGTGGACCACAATCTGGTAAAGCTTCTCTTCGGCCCAGGGGGTGCTGCTCTCCGCTCCCAGGTCGTCCAGAATCAACAAGGGCACCGTTTTTATCTGCTCGAAGAGTTCGTCGTAGCCGATTGGACTGTTGGGACTGAAGGTGGACCTCAGGTGGTCCAGGAGGGACGGGACGAAGGCGAAGAAGACCGGGCGGCCCCGGCGCACGCTTTCGCCGGCGACGGCCACCGCCAGGTGGGTCTTGCCGGACCCCCGGGGCCCGGTGAACAGCAGCCACCCTTCGGGTTCGGTGGCAAAGGTTTCGGCGGCCTGCTTGGCTCTTTGCAGAGACTCTTGATCCTTCCGGGAAGCGTTGCGGCCGCCCCGGACATCGAAGTTGGCGAAGGTCATCCGCAGCCGCATCTCCTCCGGCAGATCCCCAATCCGGCGGGCCAGGCGGGTATTGTATTGGCCCAGGTGGAAAACCTTGGAGAACCCTTCGGCGGATTCCATCCGGGTGCGCAACCCCTCATCTAGCCGCTGCAGCGGTCCCCTGATGGTAATTACCGTGGGCAGGGAGGCGTTGAAGCGGTGATTGAAAACCTGGAAGAGCTTCTCCTGGGCCCAGGGGGTGGTGCTCTGGGTTCCCAGGTCGTCCAGCACCAGCATCGGCGCGTTGCGCACCTGGTCGAAGAGTTCATCGTAGGATACCGGGTTGTCGGGAGAATAGGCGGCCCGCAGGTGGTCCAGGAGGTCGGCCACTACGATGAAAAAGGTGGTCTGACCGCGTTCGATGCAACGGTTGGCCACGGCCACTGCCAGGTGGGTCTTGCCGCTACCGCTGGGGCCCGTCAGGGTCAGCCAGCCGGTGGGGTTTTCAGCGAACGCTACGGCGGCGTCCAGGGCCTGGCGGAACAGGTGGCGGCTTCCAACGTCGGGCAGCGGGCCGTCCGGCCGGGTCCCGTCGAAAGAGATGCGTTCCAGCGGCCCCAGGTTGCTGTAGCGGCGCAAGGCGGCGATACGGGATTGGGGCTCATCCGCGTGCTGACAGCGGCAGGGAAAAGCTTGTCCAAAGTCGGGATGTCCCAGGTGGACCCGTTTGCTGACCCAGCCGGTGCCCTTGCAGATGGGGCAGGCGTCAGCGGCCGGCTCGATCCTCGGGTAGGCGGCTCCATCGCCGTTCGTAGTCTTCGACGTATTTCTGACGGTCATCCTTTTGAGAATGTCGCCCAGGCTTTCCATTGCCTTT
>CAJWBT010000061.1 GCA_913020235.1 uncultured Chloroflexota bacterium | reverse complement strand
CTCTAGTGTTACCTATGTCCCCGGTCTATATGTAACCTATGTTCCCGGTTGCACAGGGTGAGGGCTCCGTGCAGAAGTTCACTTGGCTTGCTCCTGCCAGCATCACCAAGGACGGTTAAGCGGGCAGCGGCCTTAGCCAGGGTTGCCCTCACCCAGCCCAGGCTGCGCCAGGGCAACCCTCTCCCATTGGGAGAGGGAAAAAGGGTGAGGGAACGGGCAGAAGTTCACTTTGCTTGCGGATGCCAGTATCACCAAGGACAGTCAAGCGGGCAGCTGCCTCAGCCGGATAACCGGCACCGGTCTTGGGTACGGGCTCGATGTCGGAGCCGTCTAGTCCTCACTCCGGCAGACATAGCGGGTCTGCCCGACGCGGGGTGTCGTCATCCTTGCGCCGGAGGCGCTGGTTGCACCACGGCCCCGTCGACCAACTCCACGGTCCGGCTGCTCATCCCCGCCAGGGCCAGGTCATGAGTGGCCACCACCACGGTGGTCCCCCGTTGCACGACGATGTCCCGCAGAATGGTGGAGATGATGCCGGCCGTGGTGGTGTCCAGCTCGCCGGTGGGCTCATCGGCGAACACCACGTCGGGCTCGGCTACCAGCGCCCGGGCGATGGACGCCCTTTGCTGTTCTCCTCCCGAAAGCTCGTAGGGGCGGTGCCGGGCCCTGGGGCCCAGGCCAACCAGCTCGAGGGCCCTCTGGGCCTGCTTGCGGCGCCCCCGCCATGAAAAGCCGCTGATGTGGAGGGGCAGCTCAACGTTCTCCAGGGCCGAGAGAAGGGGCATCAGGCCGAATGACTGGAACACGAAACCGATTCTCCGGCGCCGCAACTCCACCAGGCGGGCCTCCGATAGGCTAGCCAGGTCGCTGCCCTGGAAGAAGACGTTGCCCCCGGTTGGCCGGTCCAGGCCGGACAAGAGATTCAAAAGGGTGGTCTTGCCCGAGCCGGAGCGGCCCACGACGGCGAGAAACTCTCCCGGAAAGATTTCCAGCGCAACCCGGTCAACCGCGGTGACAGCCGTCTCTCCGGAGCCGAAAACCCTGACCAGGTCCCGAGCCGAAATGATGGGCGCGAGGGCCGCTCCTTGGGGTCCGGATTCAATCAGCGGGGCAGCGCCCGCCGGCGCCTTTTCCATTGCGGCTAACTCCCTCGAGGGGTCTGGCCCTCACCGGGGTTCCAAGTATCGCCGGCGGGTTTGCCAGCGGGTTTAATAGTCACCTGGTCGCCGTCAATCTCCGCCGACGCCAGTCCCCCGGGACGAAACCTTTCCACGTACTCCGGGGGAAGCTGGAGCCGGCCCGCCCGGTCCACCACCAGGTATTCCTGCTCGGCCCTCTGTCCGGGGCGCTGAAAAGTAGGCAGGGAGAAGCTTTCCGAGCTTATTCGCCCATCGCGGATGTGGACAACCCGGTCCACCCAATCGGCGACTCCGGGGAAGTGGGTGACCACGATCACGGTAACGCTGTAGGTACGGTTCATATCTCGCAGAAGCTGAAAGACCTGAGAGCCGGACTGGGTATCCAGCTCCCCGGTGGGTTCATCCGCCAGGATCAGGGGGGGCCTGTTAGCCAGGGCGACCCCGATGGCCACCCGCTGTTGCTCCCCGCCCGAGAGTTGGTGCGGCCGTCGGCCCCCTTTGTCCTCCAGGTCCAGGGCGGACAGCAACTCCCCGGTCCACTCGCGGCGGCGGGCCGCCTTTACCCCGGCCATGGCCATGGGCAGCTCGACGTTGTCCCGGACGGTGAGGTACGAAACCAGGTTCCTGGCGGTCGCTTGCCAGATGAAGCCCACGTCCAGCCGGCGGTACAGCACCAACTCCTGGTCCGAGATGTCGAGCAGGTCTCTCGAGCCCACCCGCACCTGGCCCGCCGAAGGCCGGTCTAGTCCCGCCAGTATGTTCAGCAGAGTGCTCTTGCCGCTGCCGCTGGCGCCGATGATCGCGATCAGCTCCCCAGCTTGCACCTCCAGGTCGAGCCCGCGTAGGGCCACCACCTCCAGGTCCGCCCGCTTGTAAATCTTGAACAGGTCGCGGCACTCGACGTACGGCCCGTCGACGCCGGCCTTCTGGGGGCCGGCAGTTGAAGAAAGCCCTTGCGTCTCTCTCACGCGCAGTACCTCATCTATCCAGCTCCCCGCATTGCCTCGAAAACAGCCCGCCCCCTCATCCTTCCCCAATACGCAGGACCTGCTGGACTTCCATTCTGAAGGTGATCCAGGCCAGCCAGGCCACCGTGCCCGCGGTAACCCCGGCGAGGACCAGATACGACATCAGCATGGTGGACCAGTCGGTCTGGAGGACCATCGGCGGAGTCACCCGGGCCCCCTCCTCGGCCACCTCCATCAGAGGCAAGAGGCTTGCGCCTATCCACTGTCCGACCCAGCTGCCCAACCCGATACCACAGGCCACCACTAGGATAACACTGAACCACACAATGCCCGTCAGTTGCGCTCTGGACGAGCCGAGGGTCCGCATCAGGGCAAACTCGGTCCGGCGCTCGCGGGTGTCGAGGAATGAGAAGAGCATTACCCCCGAGGCGCTGGCCAGGACCAGTACCAGGAACACCAGCACCAGCAGGCCGCCCCAGCCGGCGCTGACCAGGGGACGTTCGAGGGTTTCCGAAACCATTTCCGAGGCCACCAGGGTTTCCCGCAACCGCACATCGCTGTCATCCAGCGCCGTCACCACGGGGCCGGTGTCCCCGCCGGGGTCCTTCAAACTGACCCACAGTTCGTTGGACCCGCCCAGAGGCCTGGAAGTGTGGAGGTTCGCCCGAAGAATGAAGGTCTTCAAGTCCACGACGGCGAAGGGGGCCACCCTAGGGTCCAGGGTGGGGAAGTAATCGGCCTCCGCTACCAATTTGAATGGCAAGGCGTAGGTAGACAAACTTACGTTCAAAGTGTCACCTACCCGGGCTTCGGCCGCCTCGAGAAGCGACCCGCTCGCCAACGCCGGGATTGGCTCCTCCGGACTGCCCACGCGGATACCCCGGAGCCCGATGCCTCCGGGCGCCCAGCTAAACACCGCCGATCCTCCGCTCCCCTCCGGGCCTTCCAACTCACTGGCGTCCAGGGCGTAGAGGTCGGGTCGGGAGAAGTCTTGCGTCACGTGCCATTGGCCGTGCCACTGATCCACGTCCCGGAAATCGGTTATTGTCACTTCTTCGGAGGGCGTCAGGGCAGCCAAACGCCCCAAGAACAGGGCCCCCGGGTCCTGGGCCCTACCTCTGCTGGTGAGGTGCAGGGAGTAAAGGGTGAAGGGCGGCGTTACCGTGGGCGGCTGCTCCCGGCCCCGGCTTCCGGGAGGGGGCAGAGGCACCAGGTTGGCCTCCAGGCGTCGCCAGCCGCGGAAGTTCAAATCTCCCAGGACGATGTCGAAGTAGTATCCGTTGGCGTCCCGGAGCCTGGCCCGGACCGACAGCCCAGGGTCGGGCCGGCTCGGTTGCGTCCAGAGCGCAAGGCTGCCGGCCTCCGCGGGGAGTTCGATCCCGTCCCACGGAGACGGCTCGGCTGCAGGAGGGGGGTTGATGGGAGCGGTGAGGTCGGCCAGGGATTTCCCTCCGGCGAAGTCGGGGCGATACCAGGCCACCCGGCTGAAGTTCTCCGAATCCACTTCCAGGACCGAAACGCTGGTGGTGCTGAACCCGCTGGTCAACAACGAGCCGCGGTCGCGCCGCACTTCAGCGGCCCCGGCCACTGCGTCCACCTCGCCCGCCAGGTCCGCGATGCCCAGCATGTGCACGGGTCTGGCTGTGCCCGTATGGAGGATGCGCACGTCGGCCCCTGCCGCGTACAGGGCCCGTTCCCGCTGGTTGCGCTCCAGGGTAGAGCTGAAAGCGCTTCCGATCACTCCCAGGGCCGTGGTCAGCATCAGCAATATTATGAGGGTTCCCGGCACGATAGGGTCTCGGGAAAGGTGCCTCAACCCGTGCACCAGCCAGGACGGTCCCACGGGCCCGGCGATTCGGGCCGCCATCCCCACTGCCATGGGGAACAGGCGCAGCACCAAGAGGCCGATTCCCAAGAGGCCCAGCGCCGGCGTCAGCAGGAGACTGTAGTCGATCTGGAGATCCCGGCTTCCCAGGGTCTGGACCAGAAAGGTCTCCCGGCTCTGGGTCTGCCACCAGACCACGAGAATCAACACCAGCAGCAGAATGTCCAGGTAATACCGATGAATAAGAGGCGCTCGGGGAGGCCTGGCCCCCGTTTGACGAAACTCGACGATGCCCTGCCTGGCCGCGACCAGGGTCAAAATGGTGAGCGCCGCGACCGCCAGAAGGCCCCCCGCCAGTCCCAAGAAGAAAGCGAAGGGGGAAAGGGAGACCGGGACCGACGCCAGATCTCCGCCGCCACCCAGCTCAAAGAAGAGCCTCCCCAGGAGCCGGACCATTCCCAGCGCCAGCAAAGGCCCGAGCATGACCGCTGGGGCGGCCAGTAGCGAGCTTTCCGCCAGCGCCAGCAGCCCCACCTGTGATGTGGTGGCCCCCCGGCTCTTCAGCATCGCTATTTCGGTGCCGCGCGACTTGACCACCAGGCCCGAGACCAGGCCCAGGTAGTAGATGAGTATGCCCGTAACCAGAAAGACGATCATGAAGAGGGGGATGCGCGCCAGCTGAAGCTGCTCTTCGTAGTCGTCCAGAACCCGGTCCAGCTTGGTGGTGATCCTGGAGTTATTCAGACTGGAGTGCACGTCGTGTTTTATGGTGGCGACCAAGCCCTGGAGGTCGTTCACGTCCCCAGCCCGGACCCCCTGGCGGTCCAGGTAGACGAACCAGGTGATGTCAATGAACAGCGAGGGGTACCGGCCGATCACTGGGCTCAGGATGGCATCTTCCGTGGTGAACAGCGGGATATAGGTCCAGCGCTCACTCTTGAAGCTGAACTCCCGGCTGGCGCCGAACCAGAACTCGTCCTGGAGGTCCACCCGCTGAAAAACGCCGACGACCCTCGCCCGCATCGAGGGCGGGTCAGTGAACGACGAGGCGGGGAATACTTCCATCTCGTCGCCGACACCGAGCTGGAGCAGCTCCGCCCCCAGGACATCAATGGCGACCTCCAGCGGCCCTTCTGAGGCAGCCTGAGTCCCGCCCAAGCCGGAGTAGGGCCAGCTCCCTTGGACCATCTGGATTCGGTCCGGCAGCAAGCCGGAGAAGTATTGAATATCCCCCCGCGGCCGCGTGTCGTCGGGCAACTCCAATTGCGAGTGGCCCTTGAAGAAGAAGGTGGATGTCTCCAGAAGGTGAGCCTGGTCTCGCGAATAGGGCTGTAAGCGTGACGCTACCCGCTGTTCGGCGAAGTCGAGGTCTGCCTGGTAGGCGGCGACCCGTCCCTCGACCGTGGGCGGAGCATCCTGGCCAATGAACGTCCTCACCAGAAAGTTGGCTTCCTCGGCGCTGGCCTGGTCCAGCGAATGGCTCAGGGCAGCCTCTGACAACAGGTCCGAGAAGATGACGCCGCTAGACATTAGCGCCACTGCTATCAGGACGCCCAGGAACACGACCAGCTCCAGCCGCCAGCCGGAGATTGTCCGTTTCAGGGCGATGATGTAGGCCAGTGGCAATAGGGACATCGTTCCCCGCTCCATCAACCTTTCTGACTATCTGGCTCCGTTGACATCTTGCTGCCCAATCGGGCGGAGTTCTTTCGGAAGGCCCGGGGGTGAGGGTCTATTTTTCACTCCCCGGTCCGCAGAATATCCGGCACCCTGAGCCGGCGGGCCCAGAAGGTGGCGAAGAGCAGGGACAGGAGGCTCGCCGCCACCAGTCCGGCGAACACCAACGCCGCCAGCCACCCCTCGACGCTCACCACCATCGGGGGAATCACGGGCCGTCCGGACGCGGTCACGTCCAAAAACCCCAGGACCCACCGGGCCAGCCAGAGGCCGATGGCCCCTCCGGCCCCCAAGCCCAGCGCCGCCACCAGCAGCCGTTCCAGGCCCAGTGATAGGAAGATCTGGACCCTCGAAAAACCCAGCGCCCGGGCGACCGTCAGGTCCACCCGGCTGGTGTGTATGGCCACCGCCGCGTGCATGGCCAGTGTCAGGACCACGGCCACGGTGACGGCCGATAGCCCCAGAATGGTGAGGCCGTTCCAGCCGCCGCCGGCCAAGGGGTCGCGCCGCGCCACATCCACCAAGGCGTCCCGGTCTTGGACCGAAACGAAGCCCGGCAGGAGTTCCGCCACGTCGAGGACCACCTGTTCGCGGCCGGCCTGCTCCCGCGGCGCGACCCAGATCTCCATGGGCGCGTCCAAACTTCCCAGGGGTGACTGCCGGATGTACTCCCGGTAGTCCTCCAAGGCCACCAACAGGAAGGGTTGGGACGCCGGGTTGAGGGTGGGGAAGTAGCTGGTGGTATCGCTCACAAACAGGGGCACAACTTGCTTTTTCGCCCTGACCCGCAACGTCTGCCCAGGGTGAAACATCGGGCCCCCGATGGCGGGCAAGGGAAACGGCCCGGGAGGCAGAAGGACGCCTCGAGGGGTATTGCCAAGGGGCGCCTGCCAGGAGAAGCGAAGACCTGCCTGGCCGGTTCTGGCGGCTCGCGACGTAATCTCAATCGCGTCCGCCGTGTCCTCCTCGATAGCCATTGGTACCCAATCCCCGGGCTCCTCGTACCCCTCGATGATGGCGCCGGGGAGGGGGATGGATTGGCCCTGGACCGTGATGTCGTCCAGCAGGAGGCTGCCCGGCGGAACCGCTGAAAGGACATTCTTGCTCATGAAAATAGAAACCACACTGGCCGGTGGTTTCATCGACCTATTCTCACCGGAAAGCGGAGCCTCGAAATAGTTCCAGCCTGGTCCCGAGCCTGAGGGGGAATCCTGTTGCGAGCCCGCCGGTGCGCTTTCCGGAGGGTCCAGCAGGTTGCCCAGCAGCAAGTCGCGGTATCTCCCCGCGCCGTCTCGGACCCGAGCCCACAGGTTCAAGCTAAGCCGGGTCAGGCCCAACTCCGGGATTTCCAGCTTCGCCCAGATGCCGATGCGCTCCCCACCCGGTGGAATTGAAATCCCCGTGGTTGTTTCCTGTCCCAGAGCGGGAGACACCCGGCTGCCCCGGGCGATGGGACCAAGCAACTCCTTGAGGTCCTTTCCGGCAAAGTCCTCTTTGAACCAGGCGGCAGCGGGCAAGGCTTCCGGGTCTATGCCCACCAGGGTGGCGGTATCGCCCGGGAACACATCCATTAGCCTTACGGTGTCACGGGCGATGGGGCTGACCGCCCGGACCCCCGGCGCGGCGGCTATCGCCTGCAGAGATGAATCGGAAAATCGGCGGCCCCGGACGACCAGGTCACCCCCCAGGCCGTACATTGCCTGCTCCTCATGGCTCCGGGCCAGAGTGGACTGAAAGCTGGCGCCGAATACACCCAGGGCCGCCGCCATCATCAGGATGACCACCAGGGTGCCGTGGGGCAGCGGGTCTCGCGACAGACGGACCAGGGAGAAAGCCAGCCATGGCGGACCCAGGCGGCTCCCGGCCCAAGCGAGAAACCGGACCAGCCACGGCAGGGCTCTCAAGGCCAGCAACGCAGCCGCCAGAAGCCCAAGGACCGGCCCGAAAAGTGGGAAGGGGTCGACCTGCAATGCCCCGGTGGACACGTCACGCTCTATGAATCCGCCGCGGTCGCGGATCTGCCACCACAGCAGCCCCAACGCCGCCAGCGCCAACAGGTCCACGTAGTACCGGTGCAAGAGCGGCACCGTGGGCGGCCGGGCCCGCACTCTCATGGACTCCATAGTGTCGAGGCGGGCCCGGCTTAGCGCCGAGGCCGCCAGCACCCCAAGGGCTAGAAGGCCTCCGATAGCACCCATGACGAACATGTCCGTCGAGACCCCGACCGGAAGGGCGCCGCCGGCCACGCCCACCGGGTCTATGGTTCTCAGCAGCAGGTACCGCACTATGGCCAGGGCCAAGAAAGGCCCGGCCGCCACGGCAAGAACAGCGACGAGCCCCTCTCCGAGTACCAGCAGGGCGCTGACCTGGAGGAGGCCGGCGCCACGGCTCCTCAGGAGGCCGGCCTCTTCGGTCCGGGAGCGCGCCAGCAGTCCCATGACCAGGGCCATGGCGTAGAGAAGGACCACGACAATCAGGGCGATGAAAAGGTAAAGGGGCACCCGGGCCAGGGTCAGCTCCTTTTGGTGGTCGGCGAGGGTCTTGTCGAGGCCGGTGATCACCAGAGAGCGGGGAAAGCGCTTGTTGATATCCGTCTCCAGCCCGATGACGGCATCCTCGGTTTGGCTGACTGTCCCGGCGGTCAACACCCCGGATTCGACGAACAGGAACCACCCGAAGTCGCCCACCATGGCGGGGTACCGCGCGCCCAAGCCATCAAGGAAGTCGACCTCCCGAAGGTAGAAGGGAAACAGGAGGTTGTCGTTGTACTCCTGTGTTCTGAAGTAGGAAAGGGAGTTCATCCAGTACTCTTCTTGGGAGTCTATCGGCTCGGCCAGACCCACGACAGTGAGCACAATTCGCTCCGAAGAATCGGTCCGGAAGGGAAAGATGGACACCCGCGAGCCCAGTTGAAGTCCAATGCTGGATGCAACCGGTTCCCCGACCACCGCCTCCATCTCCAGGCCATCGTCATGGGGCAGGGGAGAAGCCTGGGGCCACCGGCCTTCAACCAGCCGGGCATGCTCCTGGAAACCGGTGAGGAAGAAAGGCCGTCCCAAAGGCGCGCCGACCGGCGGAGGCCGTCCCTCTGCGGAAAACATCAGGCGCAGGTTCGGCTGGGACCGGCCAAAGCGCTGGACATCCCGCAGCAGGTAATCCAGGCGGGCCCCGGTGATCCCCTCAACTTCAGTCCGGAGCTTCCGGTAGTCGGCCGGTCCCAGGGGCCGGTTCTGCAAGATCACGTGGGCGTTCAAGATTGTGGGGTCGGTGGTAGCCAGCGTGTGCCGAAGGCCCCCTTCCGCCAGCGCGCGGGAATAGACGGCCCCGACCGACATCAAGGTTACGGCGGCCAGAATTCCGAAAGAGCTAATGGTGAGGAGCAGCCATGAAGAGCGGAGGCGGCGCGCCAAGAGCCAATAGAGGACCCCAGTCCAGCCCATAAACTTGTCATCCGCGACTCTGATTTGGCCAACCGGCCATCCAAACAGCCGCAGGCCACCCGCAGGTTCCGATGGCAGGCATGTTAACCGGTGGTCCACGGCGCGTCAACGATGGCTCCGAGCCGACAGACGGTTCTCCCCTGTTTCGCAAGACTGGGCGGTCCACGCACCTCGCCCGCCTTGGCGTTGCCCGGCACAATACCCGCGGTGGCTCTTCGGGCGGAGGCGGCAAGCCGGAGAGACGCTGGTGGCATTGTCCATCCGAGTCTGGCCGAAGAAGCAAGGCGGGAGAAATTACCCGGAATGGCGGCGGGCGCCGCTGGGGTTTCCCGCTAGTTCATGGGGTAAGACGCGGGTTCCGATGACCTCAGTTGGGCTGTTTGGTCTGGGATGAAGCCCGGCCCAGGGGTTTGGCCCGCGGCAGGCCGGGCCCACCGGGTAGACCAGGGTTTCTGGGTGCGGCGCAAACCAAGAGCCGGGGCCGGGAGGGGGCGCAACTGTCGTGGAGCGTTGAAGGGAAGTTCAAGCCCCTGCTGAGCGGCTAGCACCGGTCAACTTGAAACTGATCGTTATCATTCTGAGGGAAGCGAAGAATCTCATTGTTACGCTGAGATTCTACGTCGCTCCGCTCCTCAGAATGACATCCTGTCAAAACCAGGTTGACTGTGCTGCTAGTCCCGTATGGCCGCCTCATAAAGGCTGAGCCGGACGCTCAGCGGTCCGAGGGGGCTCTTGAAGATCACCCGTATCTGGGATGTCCCGAAGGTGGTAAACCGGCTCCCCAGAGGTTCGATGATAACCGGAGGACTGATG
>CAJWBT010000060.1 GCA_913020235.1 uncultured Chloroflexota bacterium | reverse complement strand
CCCTTCCTCACGTACGTGATCCCCTCTTTCAAGCTGGCCAGTAGGGAAACCTTCATCGTGGAAGCGTTTCCGTGGGAATAGGGAGTCCTCATGCGCCAATAAGCCAGTACCGTGCCCGCATACAATGCGGACTCCCAAGCGAAATTCCAGAAGAACCCCAGCGTGGCGATAAGGACACCGCCGACAAACGGGCCGAGCATGCGGGTTCCCGTAACGGTGAAGATGTTGGAGGCAAAGGCATTGACGACCGATTCCCGGGGCACGGTGTTGGCCACCAGCGCCTGCCTCAGAGGGAGAGTCACGGCATGGCATGAACCGCCCACCAATACGTAGACGTAGGCGTGCCACCACTCAATGTAGTCAGACAGCACCAGGAAGGCAAACAAGAGAGCCGCACAGGCCATGAAGGCCTGTAGCATCATCACCAACTTCCTGCGGTTGATGCGGTCGCCCATGACCCCGCCCCAGGGACCCAGAAACAAGACGGGAACTGTGTTCAGTCCCCCGGCGGTCACCACCAGGAGCGCCGAAGACCCGGTTGAAGCAGTGAGGTCCCGCACCAGCCAGCCCACACTGAGCAACTGAAGCCACTGGGCGCAGTTGGCGCAGAAATTGCCCGCCCAAAGGTAACGGTAGTCCCGGTATAATCGCAGAGAATCGAAGGTCCGGATTCGAGTCAACCGAGACAGTTGGATACGTTTGTTGATGAGCCGCTCCTCGGCCCCGCCCCTTCTTGGCTGCCTGCCCGGAGCCGGGAATTCCGGGGATTCGATGTACCCGCATGCAACGGCGGAATGCCAACCAATGTGTGCGCCAAACCAGCTTCTTGTCAAGCGGTTCGCCATCGCGGTCCGAAACGGGGGCCAGAGTGGAGACGAAGGTCAGCTCCCGCCATGGCCGGGGCCGTAGGGGTGCGCCACTTGACGCGGGCCGCTGGCTCGGATACATTCAAGTAGCCGGCAATTAGCTGGACCCGGCTCTCACCCAGCCTCGAAGTCAAGACCGCGAAGCTCGTGCTTGAGGGAAGATCAGAGATGCCAATCTATGAGTATTACTGCCCCACCTGCGGCGCCAAGTTTGAGAGACTCCAGTCCATGAGCGCCGATGGCGCTGATTGTCCGGTCTGCGAGCAACCGGCCCAGCGGGCGATCTCGGTCTTCGCCTCGGTGTTCCGGGGCGAAGCAGCCGGTGGCCAGGCAGGCCCGCCGCCCCCTCTCGGCGGCGGAGGCTGCTGTGGCGGCTCCTGCGCCTGCGGCTAGAGCCGGCCCCGGTGCTCACCTGAAGAGAGGGCGGACAGCGGCCCCGCGGAAAACGCAGGGCCGGCAAACCGTGCCCCTCTCACATTCCCGGCGTCTTACTCAGTTCGCCCCGCGGCGCCAGAACCCCTTTTTGTGCGGCACGGCGGAGATACAGCAGGTAGCCACCGGAAAGGACGGTTACGGCCAGCGCTCCGGCCACGGCCCTGGTAGCTACCCACATAGTCGAGTCGAACCAAAAGTTCTGGGGAAACAGCCGCACCAGGTAGTCCGTCCGCCAGTCCAACTGCCACAGATCGTTCGAGAAGCTGAGCTGGTGAAACGTCAGAAACAGCCTGTCGAACCCCACCAGTGCGAAGAGTCCCACCGCCAGTATCAACGCCAGCGTGACTCCACCACCCCAGAGGCAGCGGCGCGCCAGGGTTTCGGCGAACCGGCGGCGGTACCGCGCCAGGCCAAGCCCAGCCGCGGCCAGCAAGTAGAAGGTGGATAGCGCCGCTATTATGTAAACTCCCCAGATCAGGCGCTTCACGTCCCGCATGTGCGAGACCTCCCGGCTGTTGAACAGGTCCCTCTCTTCGCCGAAAATCCGGGTCCGCACCGCCATGGGCTCCTCTCGGGAGTTGAAGTAGTGGCGGATGTCAGCAGCCACCTGGACCAGGTCCGCGCGGGTGATGCCGGTGAGGCCGGAAACACCGTACTTCTCGAAGCCCCTTTCGTATGCGCCGGCGCTGTTGAACGCCCAGGTAACGCTGGTGGTCACCAGGAATAGGGGAACGGCAACGACGAATAGGGCGGCCGGGATCCAGGCGACGCGACGCACGTTTCCTCCCAGGGTGGATTCTACGTTAGCATCCCAACGCCTTGTGAAGCAACCACCGGCCTGTCTATAATTCGCACATGCCTGACGAACCGTTCCCCGAGAGCGATCTCGGGAAATTCCAGACCCTGATGGACATCATGGAGCGGCTCCGCGCTCCGGGGGGCTGCCCCTGGGACCGGGAGCAGACCCACGCCTCACTGAAGCGCAACCTGCTGGAGGAGTGCTACGAAGTCCTGGAGGCCGTGGACCGAGACGACGCCCCGGCGCTGTCCGAGGAGCTGGGCGACCTCCTGGTGCAGGTGGCCTTTCACGTTCAAATCGCCACCGAAGCCGGCGAGTTTGGGCTAGCCGACGTGCTGGAGCGGGTCAACCGGAAGCTGATGCGACGCCATCCCCACGTTTTCGGTGACGCCCAGGTCGCCGACTCCAGGGAGGTAGAGCGCAACTGGGAGCGTCTGAAAGAGGCGGAGAACCGGAGCAAGGGGGTGCGCAAATCGGCGGTGGATGGCATTCCCTTGGAACTGCCCGCGCTCACCTACGCTCAGCTAATGCAAGACCGGGTGGGCCGGGCCGGATTCGAGTGGGAGGACCTCTCCGGCGTGCTGGACAAAGTAGCGGAGGAGGTGGAAGAGCTTCGCCAGGCAGCCGGCCAAGAGGAAAAGACCCACGAGTTGGGCGACCTTATCTTCACCCTGGTCAACCTGTCCCGGTGGCTCGACATCCATGCCGAAGATGCCCTGCGGCAGGCCAACCGCCGCTTCCAAAGCCGGTACGCCACGATGGAGCGACTGGCTTCCGGCCGCGGCCAGGACTTCGTCCGGCTTCCGCTGGCCGAGAAGGAGGCCCTCTGGCAGGAGGCGAAGGCCCTGGAGAAGGACTAGCCAGCCCTGGTCACCCGGAGAGCCCGCCGGCCGGCCCACTGGACCGAGTGCGTGCGCCCGGCGTCACTCCCCCTCTGACCAGTAGTCACTGATCAGATTCGAAGGTTCCAGGTAGTAAATGCCACCGGCCAGCAACCGCTGGACCTGGGCCGTGAGTAGGGGCAGGCCGGAACCGCGGTTGTTGCCCATACCGCCAAACATCCTCTGGCTCAGAGAGCGTTTGGGACGCACCGGGAGATGGCGAGGCCGGCTGTTTCCCAGCCGTGCTGCCAGCTCCAGCGCATCCTGGAAGTCCCCCAGCTCGTCCACCAGGCCCAGCTCCTTCCCCTTGCGGGCGGTGAACACTTCGCCGGTGGCCAGCTCTCGGACCTGCCCCTCGTCAAGGGGGCGGCTCCGGGCCACGACCGCGACGAAATTATCGTAGATCTCGTTGATCAACCCCTGGAATTTCTCCCCCTCTTCGGCTGTCGGGCCGCGCCAGAACCCGGTCATGTCTTTCAGCCGGCCTCCCTTGAAGACGGAAAACTCCACACCGGCCTTGCCCAGCAGCTGCTCCAGAACGGGCCGGAGGTAGATGACGCCGATGGAGCCGACCAGCGCGGTCGGCAGCGCGACGATCTTGCTGGCGGCGCAGCCCAGGTAATAGCCGCCGGAGGCTCCCATGCCGCGAATGTAGGCCACCACCGGCTTCCGCTCCGCCACTCTCAGCAAGCTGCGGTAGAGAATCTCCGAGCCGGAGGCGGACCCTCCGGGAGAGTCTATGTCCAGCAGCAGGGCGCGGTAGCGCGTGCTCTGGGCAACGGAGTCAAAGAGACGAGCGTACACCGGCGCCCGGACGCGGGCGCCGATTACCCCCTCTATTTCCACCACCGCCACACCGGCCCTTCTTTTCAGAAACAAAGGCATTTCTCGACGTCTCCTGAATGGGGTTTCCCCATTGTACTGTACCGCTTCGGGACTTTGGCCGTCACCTCGGAGGCACGGCACCGGGCCGTAGCGGCGCGACGATGCCCGGAAGCCTGCCCTCTTGATTGGAGAACCCGGCTGAAGGGCCTCCGGTCAGGAAGGATGCCGGCACGGGCAGGGGCTCTTGGAGGCACGGGGATCGCCGGTCAAATCTATCGTGCAAACACACCTCGAACTCAGTCAACTTGGTTTTAACAGGATGTCATTCTGAGGAGCGGAGCGACGAGGAATCTCAGCGTAACAACGAGATTCTTCGCTTTGCTCAGAATGACATCTATCAATTTCAGGTTGACTTGTCGCTAGAGCCGATCCAATCACCAGCCACTACGGTTAGACAGGTCCGGCTTCGTCCCGACGCGTCGGGGTTGAATCGGAGCTAACCACGAACGGGGAAAATCCGCTCGCCCATGTATCTTGCATATAGACGTGATAGACGGCTTCGCCCGGCAGGGGATCGTTGGGGGCCGGCTGGAGGGGCTGGTTCGGACTTAGCGGCTGAAGGGCTGGGTCCTGCCGCCGTCGAGGACCACGCTGGTACCGGTGAGGTACCCGGCCCGGTCCGACGCCAGAAATGCGACCAGGTCTCCCACCTCCTCGGGCTTGCCGAAGCGACGCATGGGGATGGCGGCTACCGCTTCCTTGGCCAGGTCCTCAGCCGTGCGGCCATTCTCCTTGGCCCTGGCCTCCAACGCGGCGGTCAGGTAATCGGTCTGGATGGGACCGGAAAGCAGGTTGTTGACGGTAATGTTGAACGGGGCCAGTTCGTTGGAAAGCAGCTTGGAGTAGCCCATCAGCGCCGATTGGCTGGCGGCGGAGAGGGCCGCCCCGTTGTCCGGGCGGTCCACCGGGCTGTGCAGCAGGTGGATGATGCGCCCCCATCGCTGCTGCTTCATGTAGGGAATCACTTCCCTGGCGAGGCGGATAGCGCTGAGAAAGTTCTCTTCCAGCGCCGCCAAAATGGTTTCGTCGTTGAACTCGGAGGGCCGGCCGGGAGGTCCGTGCCCCACGTGGGTCACCAGGATTCCGATCTGGCCGAAGCGGTTGAAAGTGTCTCGCACCACCCGGCGGATGTCCCTGGGCACCGACAGATCGGCGGGGATGGCCAGCACGTGATGTTGCGAACCGATCCGGGCCAACTCGATCTCAGTGCGGCGCAGGTCGGCCTCGGTGCGGGCGGAGATGGTGACGCTGGCGCCCTCTTGGGCAAAGGCCACCGCGATTGCCCGCCCCATACCCCTGGAAGAGCCTCCCACGATAGCCACGCGGTCTTTCAGTCCAAGGTCCATTGCCCGTCAACCTCCTCGTCCCCGGCGGCTCCGTCCCATGATAGACGCACCTCCGGCCTCAGACAAGATGTCTGAGGCCCAATATGTATCAACTCGGAAGCCACATCCTACGCCTGGCACCTGGCAACAGGGGCGAGGAACGATGGCCCCGGCAAAGGGGGCCCCGGCCGGGGTTGGAATCGTGGCCGTGGAAATCATCGGCAAGGAAAGGGGGACCCAGCGAATTCTCTGGATTCCGGCTTCCGCCGGAAAGACGAAGGTGGAGAGGAAATGTTGGACAACATTTCCGATGCAACGCTATTTACGAGACAGTACACTAGGTCACCGACTTTTCAGCCATCTCGTCGATCTGGGACTCCGAGTATTCCAGCTCCCGCAGGATCTCCCTGGTGTGCTCGCCCAACAGGGGCGGAGGCCGGTCCAGGCCACCGGGGGTCTGGGAGAACTTGATGGGAATGCCCGTCTGTTTAACGGACCCTAGGGTAGGATGGGGCATCTCCAGGTACATCTGGCGGTGGAGAAGCTGGGGGTCGGAGAAAACGTCCGCCAGGTCGTTGATGGGGCCGCAGGGGACACCGGAAGGCATGAGAGCGTCCACCCACTCCGCGCTCGACTGGGTCAGGAACAGCTCCTGCAGCTTGGGCACCAGCGCAGCCCGGTTACGCACCCGGTCGCCGTTGGTGGCATAGTCCGGGCTGTCATGCAGGTCTTCCAGCCCCATGCCTTGGCAGAACCGCTGCCAGATACGCTCGGAGCCCACGGCCACGTTGAGGTACTTGCCGTCGCCGCACATGAATGCCTGGTAGGGAACCAGGTTGGGATGTGCGGCCCCCAAACGCTTGGGCGGCTCTCCGTTGGCGAAGAAATAGCCCGCCTGGTAGGTCAGCCAGGCCACCTGGGCATCCATCATGGAGACGTCGATGTACTGGCCTTCACCCTGTTGGTCCCGGTGTCGAACCGCGGCCAAAATCGCGAAAGCGGCCCACATTCCGGCCCCGATGTCGGCTATGGCGATCCCAACCTTTTGCGGATCGTCGTCGGGCCCGCCGGTGACGCTCATGATGCCGCCGATTCCCTGCATTATCTGGTCGTAGGCCGGACGGTTCCGGTAGGGCCCGTCCTGTCCGAAACCGGAGATCGAGCAGTAGATAATCTTGGGATTGGTCCCCTTCACCGTTTCATAGTCCAGGCCGAACCGGGACATCACTCCGGGGGTGAAGTTCTCCACCACCACGTCGGCCCTTTGGGCCAGCCGGAGGAAGATCTCTTTCGCCTGGGGCTCCTTGAAGTTCAGGGTCAGGCTCCGTTTGTTGCGGTTGATGGAAAGAAAGTAAGCGCTCTCCTCGCCGATGAAGGGCGGACCCCAATGCCGGGTGTCGTCCCCCAAGCCGGGAAGCTCGATCTTGATCACGTCCGCCCCGTAGTCCCCCAGCATCAGGGTGCAGAACGGGCCCGCCAAAGCCCGAGTCAAATCGAGCACCCGTATCCCTTCAAGCGCTTTCATCTTGCCGCTGTCTCCTCGCCCCGGCGTCTTCCGGCCCACTGCCGGTCAAGTTCTTCCGGTGGGCCGTTCCAGCCGCCCCGCGGGGATGGACCGCCGAGGGACGGAAAAAGCGCCGAATGGCGCACCCAATACTACCACAGGGCTGCCGGCGCCGGACACGCAGCGGCAGAGGGTTGGACGGTCGGGAACAAGGGGCCGGGTTTGAGCTGGCGGCGGGCCCGAGGCAATCACGGCGGCCTCCCCCGGAAGGGGGACTTGCCGCGCCGGCCGGAGGGTTGCCGTCTCAGCACCCCGCAGCCTGGAATGGACTGAAAAAAATTGCTGCATCTCCTGGAGCCGAAGAGAGAGCGACGAGTTTAGCAAGTCACACTCTCTCCAGGGCGGGTGATAGGGGAAGATACAAAGTAATTGGGAAACAACCCACGAGGCCCGTGACGGCCGTGGGCTGTTTCCTGGGTTTCGCCACCGGCATACCGCTCTTGCCGGTGGCGGTCCCGAAGCCTTGACCCGCCGCCTGAAACCCGGATAGCCCACTGGGTGGCCGGCGGATGGGCGTCAGGCGGCTTCTTCGATCAACGGCTCGAAGTCGAACTCCAGCGTCTTCGCGAAGTGGCGTCCGCCGTGGGATATGCGCCGGCGTCGGCCTCCTTCTTCCCTGGGGACGACCGGCACCGGGACGGGCTCGGCGGAGATTACCTCCGGCCCCTGAGAGGTGCTGGGTACGTCCCGACTGAAGCCGCATTGGATGCAAGTGATATACGGCCCGTACTGGTCCCGGTCCACATAAATGTCTCCCGAGCAACGTGGGCATTGCCTGAACCAGAACATCGTAACCTCCTGATTGCTTGTCCTCTGCGAGTGAGGACTCGGTAATGTCGCGAGATGGTGATGCCACCGCCTCCCCCCGGCCCGCGTTCAGTCAACCCTCTCGGATGGTCCGCGCATCGGTTGCCAATGGCATGGCCCTACATTAAGCCCCATGCCGGACACCGACTAGGGCGCTGACACCTATCCGACCGGGGTAAATCCCCCATGCGCGGGGGGGGTGTCCTAGGTAGGAGCCGCCGAAGTCGGGGCGGCCGGATTATCTGCGCCCGCGAGAAGCCGCGGACCGGAACCCCAAAAGCTGGTGTACACACCCTACCGGAAACCGGAAAGAGGTGGCCTGGGTTACAATGGAAAAGGCTCGATATTCCCTGCCCGCGGCTTCGCCGGGGGCTGCTCGGCTGCCGCCGCACCGGGATGGCGATCGGCCGGTGCGGGCGGCCCACCGGGTTGCCGGGTTTGGAACGGGCCGGTTCCAACGAGCCGGTTCCAATGAAAGAGCACCTGCCGGTCTGACGGACGTAGCGAGTTAGACCCGCGCCACGGCGACTCAACTCCATTTCGACGGGCGGCTAGACAATAGAGGGTGGTTCTCCTAATATGTTAAGATGTGCGTAGGCAGTTATGGTGCTAGTGATACTCGGCTGGGCCTTCAAGCCCTCATTGCACCCCAAAAATCGATTGATAGGTGGCGGATAATGTTACGTGTGGTCAGGATTTTGGCCGTTCTGCTAATGTTGACGGGCCTGGTGGTTTTCCCTTGGGACTCCGCGCCCGTCACCTCGGTGTATGCGCACGAACACGACGGAGGCGGCTCGCCGCCTCCGGACGATCCTCCGCCTCCACCTCCGGATGATCCTCCACCTCCGCCTCCCGACGGTGGTACCCACGATGCGCCGCCTCCCGATGGCTCACCGCCTCCCGACGACGGAAGCAAGGATGGCGAGCCGCCTCCCGATGGCGCACCGCCTCCCGATGGCGCACCGCCTCCCGATGGCGCGCCGCCTCCCGACGGTGGGGCGATCCACGACCCCAGCGCGAGTGATGGCGGAGGGACCTTCGACCCCAATGCGGGCGGGACCTTCGACGACTCTTTCAAAGATGGGAGCTTCGACCCTGGCACGGGCGAGGCCGTAGATTTCAGCTCGGTTCAGTTCTTCGACCCGAACACCGGCGACCTGGTGGATTTCCAGGGCGGCGATGTCCCCGAAGGCGGCTTCACCTTCGAAGTCCGGACGGACGGCGCGCTGGATGCGTTCTCCACGGCTTCGGAATTCGCGCCCGGGGACTTCAAGGACCTTGGCGGCGACTTCACCTTTGACCTTGCCGGGGACCTGGACCAGCGGGGCTTCCACGACCTGGGCGGGGACGCCGTCTTCGATATGTACCAGGCCATGGACCCCGGCCAGTTCACCGACCTGGACGGCGGCCAGATGGCCGGCATGTTCGACGTGATGGACCGGGCCAACTTCGTCGAGATCGGCGGCGACGGTCTATTCGACGCCGTCGGAAATATGGGGTTCAATGACTTCTCCGGTATGGCCGGCGACCAGGCTTTTGGCATGTTCGATACCATGGGATTTGACAAGGCCATGGACCTGGGCGGGGATCAGCTTGCCGGTATGTTCGGCGCCATGGGCCAGGATCAATTCCAGGATATGGGCAGCGACCAGGTCTTCGAGGCGTTCAACTCCATGGGGGCCGACCAGGCCTTCGGCATGGATGGCGGCGCCCTGGCGGGCATGTTCGACACCATGGGCCCGGACCACTTCCAGGACCTGGGCGGCACCCAGCTCTTCGACGCGGCCGGAGCCATGGGCGGGGCAGGCTTCGAGTTCATGGACAAGGACAGCGCCTTCGGCATGTTCGACCAGATGGGCTTCGACCAGGCCTTGGACCTGGGTGGCGACAGCCTGGCCGGCATGTTCGGCGCCATGGACGACCGCCAGATAGCGGGGTTCGACCCCAACCAACTCTTCGACGCGGCCGGAGCCATGACCGGCGCCGACTTCCAGTTCATGGACAAGGACAGCGCCTTCGGCATGTTCGACACCATGGGCTTCGACCAAGCCTTGGACCTGGGCGGGGATCAGCTTGCCGGCATGTTCGGCGCCATGGACCCCAACGCCTACCACGATATGAGCAAAGACCAGGTGTTCCAAGCCTTCGATAGCATGGGCTTTGACCAGGCCCTCGGCATGGGCGGGGAGAACCTGGCCGGCATGTTCGGTGCCATGGACCACGACCAGGTAGCCGGATTCGACGCCGGCCAGCTATTCGACGCGGCCGGTGCCATGGGCGGGGCCGATTTCCAGTTCATGGACAAAGACAGCGCCTTCGGCATGTTCGAC
>CAJWBT010000059.1 GCA_913020235.1 uncultured Chloroflexota bacterium | reverse complement strand
CTCTTGATGTCCTGGACAGCCTGCTCCAGCACGTCGGCCCGCCGGGCCACGATGAGCACCCGGGCGCCTTCCCGCGCCATTCCGAGGGCGGCCGCCTTGCCGATGCCTTCACTCCCCCCGGTGACGATGGCTACCTTGCCCTGCAGTCCCATGTCCATTTTCAGGCCTCCTTAAAACGCGCCCGTTTGCCCCAACGATCCCCGTGGCTTGAACCCGCGCCTGGCCGGGAGGGTCCGTTTCAGGGCCAGGCCTGCCGATACTCCCCCAGGTCGTTGTGGACGGTACCTCGGTTGATGCAGGCCATCACAAACTGAAGGTCTACTATCTCGATTGCGTTGCAGGTTGTTTCTCCACCCCCGATACGACGATATCTTCCAACTGGCGCACGGCTAGCTCTGCGAGGGATCGAGCATCATCGGCGGTAGATATATTTTCCATGCCTCCCCGTGACCAGGGAATCGTCGCAATGGGGAAGTCAGGAACTCCATGCATTCGGGCCATCGCCCTTCCCGTGCTTTCAACCAGTTTCTCTGTTCCCACCGGAACCGAAGGAACGCCCCGCCGTTCTATGACTATTGCGTCGAGCACACTGCCCGAGCAACAGGAGCCTCAATCCCCCACCCCGGTGATAACTACACTACAGGAGTTGGCCAACTCATCGATGATCTCATCAGGGGCAATGTTGAACGGTCGCGGCTTCGTCCTGCGCACCACCTCTTTGAAAGTGTACTTCGATTCCAATATCCGCACAATTTCGCGCAGCACTATATCGTTGCCTTGACGCCCATTATGTAGTACGCCAAGAACTGTGCCATTCAGATTGCCCAACCTGGGCGCCCGTGTCAGCGCCGCCCCGCCGGTTTCTGTAGGGTTCAGTACCCTGATACTCATAACTACTTCCTCAACCTTGACCTATTCCGTCTCTACTGCCCCATCGGCTCCTGAGAATCGTTAGCCGCTGTCTGGCCGGTCGTGAGGCAAATCTGAGCGTCCGCTTGGTCCGTGTTTTGCGGACTCAGGTCGAAACGAGTGTACGACTCGATCAACCCGCCCCATGGGACCCCAATGCAACCGGTACGCTGGGTTCAACTGTCACGCGTGCTCACCTTCCTGGTCACTATAGGGTATTCCCCAACGCCGGGCATGACGAGAATGCTGCCGCCGGCATCGCCTCCCGCCACTATGGGAACTATGTCTTGCTGCAGCACGCTCATAGCTTCGATGGGTCCGGAACTCATGTGTCGAATGAACTCTTCTGAATCTTGCGTGAACGGATATACGAACCGATCTCTGTCACCAGGCTCAATGACCGGCATCACCCCTGGGATTCCCTCTTCCCTTGCGGTGGTCCAGATACCTCGACGTTTCAGGTCAGCCACCGAATAGCGAACGTTCTCGAAGAGGTATTGTCGTACGTCTTTCTTGGTCAGGCCAGCCTTTTGGAAGACTTGAACAACCCAAGGCGGCACGAACAGAAGGTAGACGCGTGCCGATGAAGTTCCTCTTCCAAAGGGCCAGTCGGCCGCCATAACGGTCAAGATATCTTCAGCGCTATTGTAAACAGTCTGAGTATCCCAAAGGGTAAGGTAAATCTCCTTGACACTCACCGCGCTCGCTGAGGGGCTTTGGCCTTGCATAACGTGCAGAGGGGGCCCCCAGTCCAGGTCCTCATTCTCGGCAATACAATAGCTGAACCGTCCAGGATGACCCCACTGACCGCGCTGTACGCCGCCTATCTTGGCCTCGGCGCAGTTAGCCAATACCAGGCTTATGGCGCGGGCTATGGTGCAGTTGGATCGAGTGCCCGAACCAAAACAGTACATCCCCGAATTAAGGCCGATCTCCTTGGCTATGGGTCCGTTCACAACAGTCATTATCCACGGGCTGGACAAGCTGGCCAGGTGATTCATCGGGTACTCCGGGCTACCCAGACATTCCATGGCCGACACGACCGCCGGCATGTACTCCGGTTTGCACCCAGCCATCACGGCGTTGATCGCCACCTTCTCCGCCGTAATGATCCGCCCTCTTTCCACCAACTCGGCTACGACGTGATCCGGGTCCAGGTTCACGTGATCGAGAAACCGAGTCACTGCCTCCTCAGTCGGCGGGACGATCGGAAGACCATCTGTCCATCCTCGCTCCTGAAATAGCTCGGCGGCTTTGGCATAGTCCTCGACCTCTACAACCTGTGAACTCAACGGCATCACAACCTCGTCTATGGACAGGTAATCGCCTTACCTTCGCCCGCGTTTCGACGACCAGCTTCAATGAGCCTCGAAATCCCAAGCCTGGATTTCCCGGATCAAACCGGTCTTCCTGAACGGGTGCCCTTTGGGATGGCTCGGACTATAGTTCATCGTCAGGAGCGCGTCAACTGCCCTCCGATCGACTCGACCGCTCCACAAATCCGCAGCCCTGGAGGGCAGTTGACGCGCCCCGGATACCGTTTTATAGTTTCGAGGCATCCTAGAGCGCCACAGACTCAAGGGAATTGGTTTGATCTGGGAAATTCAGTTTTGAAAGGAGGAATTGAGTGGATTTAATTGAGGCCATTCAATTGAGGAAAAGCATCAGGGGTTATAAACCTGCTCCTGTTCCGAGAGAGGTACTGAAAGAAATCATAGAACTTGCCAGCCGTGCCCCATCTTCATTGAACGCTCAACCTTGGGAATGCACTGTCGTTGCCGGCGAGGTGCTCGCGAAAATCAAGCAGGCCAACATGGAGCATTTTGCCTCCGGAGTGGCGCCTCACCCGGACCTATCCTGGCACGAAAGACTGACCGGCGTGTACCGGGAGCGCCAAGTAGCTCTCGGAATTCAACTCTTTCAACTGATGGGCATTGCGAGAGAGGATACAGAGAAGAAGATCGAGTGGACGAAGAAAGGCTTTCGATTCTTCGACGCACCAGCAGCCATCATTATTTCGATAGACGAATCGATGCGTGATGTGGCTCAGTTCGACATCGGCACTATCACCCAAACTATTTCTCTCGCCGCATTGCACTACGGACTGGGGACATGCATCCAGGGACAAGGACTGATGTACCCCGATGTAATAAGAAAGTTCACTGGAATCCCTGAATCCAAACGGCTTAGCATTAATCTGGCCATTGGCTATCCCGACTGGGATTGTCCGGCAAACAAAGTGGAGAGCGAGCGGGAGTCGATCGAGAGCACCACGACGTGGTGCGGCATATGATTACCTCGGTGAACAACTAACCCCTCTGACCGGCGCCCGATATCTGTTAGCTGCCACTCTGAAATTAGAACGGGGCCTTGCCCCAAAACTGTGTTTCTGTGGAGCGACGCGACGAAGCATCCGGGGTGGGGCTCCTTAAAGCGTGCGGGACCCCACCGCCCCAGACCCTTCGCGGAGTCTATGTTGAGCTGCGCCGAAGGGCTCAGGGTGACACTCTGCGGGCGACTTTTGGGGCAAGGCCAATGTGAACGGTGGAGAGACAATGAAACACCAGAGCGGTTCGAGCGCTGAGAATTGGCGCTTGAAAACGATACCGCCTATCACCTTCAAACAGGAACAAACAGAGCTTGATGGGAGGAGGAGCAGCCCGCAAAAGGCGCCGCCGAGTCCTCATTCGCGGGGGCTGAGGGCACGTGAACTCGAATCCCTAGGAAGACACACTTCCAGGATTCATCCAGCAGTCTCGGGCCCATCGTCTCAGCCGATTTCACACGCTTGGTAACCGGATTTGTCACGGTTGCTCGCCCGGCTGGGAAGCGGGTGGTCCCGATAAACGGGGCGCTGGTGGTTGCACTCGGTTGGGCCGTGTACAGGCCCGCTTCCCTCATCTCCGATTCCGCTAAAGCCTCACTTCAAGAGCTGCCGTCATCTCCGGGCGGTTGGCTCCATTTGCCCCAAGTATGGCCCAATTGTGCTAGTTGCCAACGTTTCCACAGATTGGGGAGCCACCACCCTGATGCCTACTCGGCCGAAGCGAGGGCCGGCTGATAGCAAGGGCAAGAAAATCCAAGCCCGCTACTTTCCGTATCCCACGGCCAATATCTACCATTTCAAAGCGGCTCAGGCGCATCCCCCAGCCGAGATTTCCCAGATCAAACCGATCTTCCTGAACATGTGCCCTCTTGGATGGCTCGGACGGCAGCAGGTCATCCTGAGCGCGTCACCTACCCTCCGATTCAAAACGGTCCCCGGCCGGCCGGCCTCAACATCTTGGTTGTCGGCTTCAACCGGAGTTCCGGAGACCGCGTTTCACCGGCCAAATCCCGGACAATTACGCCTCATGGGGGGGAGTGAGCCGGTCAAGAGCTGCTGGGAACCCCGCCGGTGGTGGAGAAGGCGGACTTGGCTTCTCAACTCGGATTACCGCTGAATGGACGCCTCTCCCACAGGCTCGACCGTGGCCGTGGACCGCTTCATCCCGGGGTCCAGGAAACCCTGGATGGCCGTGAAGTCGTCCGCTTCTACGAGGTACCAGACGGTGTGGTGGGACCAGGCCCCCCAGCGCCCTTTCAGCGTGATGCCTTTCGCATCTTTGTTACAGAGGACATCCGATCCACCTTGGTCGATGGGGCAAGTCTCAGCGGTATGTACCTGGGTAATCATGAACAGCATTGCGTCACTCCTTTTGGGCTGTTGTTGGGGCGCCGCCCTTCTTGTTCAGAATTTGGCCCCGCAGCCGGTTGCTGGGAGCCATCGCAGTCACTATCTTGTGCGTCGCGGCCTAAGACGATGTTCTGGCCTTCTCATCGACAGGCCTTCGCTGGAAGTCCCCTCGCGGGGCAGACCATCTTGCCCACCATGGCTCTGGGAAGGGAGGATTATATACTAGCTAATAATCAATGTCTAACGCGAACACCCCATATCGAGCTGCCTTAATCCAAGCACCTCGCCATCTTCGACGAGAGCCATGGCGTATCACTCACGAAGGCCGTAGTTGACCAGGGGTCATCCTAGACCGGGTCACTTTTGGAGCTGAGGACTCAGGGCGGCGAAGCCATGGACCAGGTGGGGTGGCCATCACGATGTTGAGCCTATGGGTGTGCGCAGCGGAACGGATGCCGGCGTCTAAGCCTGGATGCCGGGTGAGCCACAACGGCAACGCTGCATCAGTTCCGTCTCCCCGTCCACTTTTTCAGACGCACAACGCCCCAGCTTTAGCCGCTGGGGCGAAGACTTGTAGCTTGGTGGCGACTGAAGAGGGGGCGAACTTCACCGCGAACACGGACTGGCGCTGCTGAGGCCTCACTCCAGGAACTCACCCCACCCCCATTCTCTCGGGTTCTCTCACCCCCGGAATGATTCCCGTTATCGCTGACGGTCTTGCACCCCCGATCTCCCGGGTCTCAAGGCGTCCCGCATTTGCTGGTTGCCAACAGAGGTGGTTTCCCACCACAGGATGCCCGCCGCGGGTAGCCCCTCGCTCGCCCTTGTGGTGCCGGCACATCGAGTGGTATAAACATGGAGTCGAGCCAACCAGGACGGTACGGAGACTAGGGGGAAATGAGAGAGAAGGTGAAGCTGGGGATTCCCAAAGGAAGCCTTGAAACATCTACGGTCGCCCTGCTTAAACGGGCTGGTTGGAGGCTGGACCTCGACGATAGGAGCTACTTCCCCACTATCGATGATGGGCGTCTGGAATGTCTCATATGCAGGCCCCAGGAGATGTCAAGGTACATCGAGGCGGGTGCTCTCGATGCGGGCATCACGGGCAAAGACTGGGTGGCGGAAAACCAGTCCGACGTACACGTGGTCGCCGACCTGGTCTACTCCAAGACCAGCGGGCGCCCAACTCGTTGGGTAGTTGCGGTCCGGCACGACTCGCCAGTCAGGCAGCTGGCCGACCTGAATGGAAAACGGGTGGCGACCGAGCTGGTTGGCTTCACGAAGCAGTACTTCGCGGAGCACGAAATAGATGTTGCGGTGGAGTTCTCCTGGGGCGCCACCGAAGCCAAGGTCGCCACCGGACTGGTGGACGCCATCGTAGACGTCACGGAGACGGGCAGCACCATAGAGGCCCACAGCCTACGGGTCATCCATGAACTGATGGAGTCCAATCCCCAACTTTTAGCGAACCATGACGCCTGGAACGACCCGGCAAAGCGGGAGCTGATCGAGCAGTTGGGCCTCCTTCTGAAGGCGGCTCTACTGGGTGGAAGAATGGTGGGGCTGAAGATGAACGTGCCCCAGGCATACTTAGAGCAGGTTGTCTCGATACTTCCCAGTCTGACCGCCCCCACAATGGCGCACCTCTATGGGAAAGAGTGGTTCTCCGTGGAAACCGTGGTCAGCGCAGGACTGGTCAGGGACCTCATCCCGAAGCTTCTCTCCATTGGCGCCGAAGGGATCATAGAATACCCCTTGAACAAGGTGGTTTAGAGTCCGGGCCCCGTGGGCGTCGCCTGTCGCTCCTTGAGCCCGGGCGCAGCTGCCGGAATCCGAGGCTCGCTCGCGACTCCTGTGCCCCATCGACCGTTGGGTGGGCCAATTCCAGATTCGTTCAATCAAGAGGATGACATGGGCAAAATGGATGGGATGGTTGCCATAGTTACAGGGGCCAGCCGCGGTCTGGGCCGGGCCATCGCCAAGGAGTACGCTCGGGAAGGGGCCAAGGTTGTGGTATGTGCCCGCCGGGAGTCCCCGACCGGTCTACTGGGGACCATCGAAGAGACCGTGAAGGACATCCGGGCCGCGGCGGGAGAGGCTATCGCCGTGGCCTGCGATGTAGCGGACGAAGCGCAGGTCTCGGATATGGTGCGGCAGGTGATGGAGCGGTACGGCCACATAGACGTGCTGGTGAACAACGCCGGGATAATGGTCCTGGGACAATCTTTCCTGGAGATAAGCCCAGACAGCTGGGACCAGTCGATAGCGGTGAACATGCGAGGCCCCTTCCTCACCTGCCAAGCCGTTCTTCCGGCAATGATGAGTCAGGGTCGGGGCAGTATCATCAACATCGGCTCCCGGTCGGGATTCGACCATACCCGGGTGGGAAGCGTTCTGTACGCCGCCAGCAAGGCGGGGATGCACATGTTCAGCCTGACCCTGGCCCAGGAAATGCGGGAGCACAACATAGCCGTCAACATCTTCAACCCCGGCTCTCTGAAGAGTGAGGGCTCGGCGGCCATTCCCTGGGCCTGGAACGACTGGTCCGAGCGCGTCGACCCCGAGGTGGCGGCCCCCGGCGCCGTGTACCTGGCGCTGCAGGACGCTCAATCCTTCACCGGTCAACTGGTCCAGCGCGTCGACTTCGGCAAGACCTGGGGGAATTAGCTTTCAGCTTTCCCAAAGGCCCGGCCGGCAATTGTCCTTCGGCGGTTTCTTGAGGCTGAACCCTCCGCGCACGGGAGGTGGGGCGAGAATCTCGCGGCATTCGCCATGGCGGCGCACCGTTATGCCCAATCTGGAGATAGGCCGATGGAGAGGGAGCTAGAAAGCGGGCTCAGCTTCAGCTACGACAGTGTGGACCAGGAGATCGTGTGCGGCGCCGATGCCATCTCCGGCATCGGCTCCTCTTTGGACCGGCTGGGCGTTGCCCGGGCCTTGTTGGTCTGCGGTCCCACCATATTGCGCGAGTCGGATGCCGTGCAAAGGGTTCGTCAAGCCCTTGGCGAGCGGTGCGTGGGCCTGTTTTCCGGCGTGGAGCCCCACGCGCCCATGGGCGTGGTGTATGAAGCGGGCGCCTTGGCCCGCAAGCTGCGCCCCGATGTCCTCGTGAGCGTCGGCGGGGGAAGCACCCACGACACCTGCCGGGGAATCGCCATCCTGCTGGCCGGGGGCCACGACCTTCACGACTACGAGATCCGGTTCGAGCCCCCGAAGAAGGTGTTCATGCCCGACCTGCCGCCCGGCAGGCTTCCCATCATCAGCGTGCCGACCACCATGGGGGGCGCCGAGCTTAGCAGGACTGGGGGCGATATAACCGACAAAGCGCAGGGCCGCAAGCTCATTTTATCTGGGAAGGGCGCCAACCATAAGGCCATCATCATCGATGGGAGGGCCTTGGCCACCACACCGGCGCCAATCCTCGTATCCACGGCCATGGGCCAGTTCAGGATTGCCGTGGAGAGCGTCTACTCCCGGCGTCACCATCCCATATGCGACGCCCTTGCCCTGCATGCCATTGAGATGCTGGTGCGCTACCTGCCGGGGTGCCCGGGAAAGGACCTGGATTGCCTGTTGAACACCAAAACGGCCGCGTGCCTGGCCTCCCTGGCCGGAGCCGTGGGCCAGGGCATCAACACCGCCACGTCCCACCAAGTCGGCGCGCTTTACGGGGTGGACCACGGGGAGGCCAACGCGATCCTGCTGCCCCACACCATGCGGTTCAACCTGGACGCCAGCGCCGACCGGCAGGCGCTGATCGCCAGGGCCATGGGAATCGAAACCACCGGCATGAGCGCCGAGGAGGCGGGCCTGGCAGCGGCCGACGCCGTGGACCGGCTGTGCCGGGAACTGAAAATACCCGCCACCCTCCGGGAGGCCGGCGTACCCGAGGACGGGTTGGAGCTGATAGCAGCCGCCACCTTGCGCGGCCAGGCCCTGGCCACCAACCCGAAGCCCGTTGCCGACATCGGGCCGGTGATGAAGGTGCTGAGGGAAGCCTGGTAACCCAAGGTCTGGCGCGGCGGCGCCCGCCCGCTTTGGCCCCGTCTTCTGGGCCTAGCTCATATCTCGGGCGGCCTTGTGCCCCTCGAAGGTAGCATCCTCTATCCCCCGCGGCGACATCGCGTCGCCAATCAAATAGAGCTGCTTCACCTTGTCTTTCAAGCCTCGGTACAGGGCATCAATGGCCTGCGGTGACACATTCGTCACCACGGTGGCGATGTTGTCGATGGGTTCCTCCGTGGCTGTGTAGACGTTCTTCACCGTCACCCGTTCGCCGTCAATCCTGCTCACGCTGGTCAGCGGGCGAAACTTCACCTTGTTCTGCAAGAGGTTGGGGTATATCCCAAACCACCCAATCCAATCGATGTTTCGGCCCGGATACGGAAACGGTGTGACATACTCCACGTCATGGCCTCGCGACGCCAGATAATCCGCCACGCTCAGCCCCGGCCGCAAGCCGGTCTCGTCTACGACCAGCACCCGCCGGCCCACTTCCACGGCACCCTCCAGCACGGCCCAGGCATCGACCACCTGTGGCCCATCCACCACCATGCTTGACTGGGGGCCCGGACGCGCGCCCGTCGCCACCACTACCACGTCCGGGGCCATCCCCAGTACCCGCTCAACCGTGGCTTCGGTGTTCAACAAGACCTCAACGCCGGCTTTCCGGCATTGCTGGTCCAGCCACTCGACGGTTTGCGCAAGCTCTTCCCGCGCGGGGGCCCTGGCCGCCACGTTCACCTGGCCCCCAAGAGCCCTCCGTTGCTCCAGCAGAACCACCCGGTGACCCCGTATCGCCGCCACTCTGGCGCACTCCATGCCTGCTGGACCGCCACCTATCACCACGACCTCCCGCGCCTGGGAGGCCGGTGGGAGATCTCCCCCCCATTCCCGCTCCCGAGACACCACCGGGTTGTAGATACATCTAATTGGTCGGTCGCTCTCCCGGCGGGCGGAGCAGCCATCCTTGGCGCCGACACAGGGGCGAATGTCGTCCGCCTGTCCGGAAAAGGCCTTCAACGGGAGATACGGGTCGGCGATGAGGGCCCGCGCCATCACCACCATGTCACACCGGCCGTTGGCGATCAGGTCCTCCGCCACCGCTGGATGATTGACCCGGCCTACAAGAAACACGGGCACGTTGACCAGATGTTTGATCTGGTCGCCGAAATCGGCCCACACACCCGGCGTGAAGGTCATGTCCGGTATGTTACGGAGGTTGCTCCGCAGGTCGGAATAGTGGCCCATGGTAACCGAGAAGTAGTCCAGCATCTTCATCTCGTCCAGCAGGCCCGCAATCTCCAACATTTCCAACTGGGTGAGCCCGCCTTCGTCCAACTCACTCCCGGTCAGGCGGCATCCCACCGCCAGGTCCCGCCCCACGGCCTCTCGGACCG
>CAJWBT010000058.1 GCA_913020235.1 uncultured Chloroflexota bacterium | reverse complement strand
TGGGCCCGGAGAAGAGGGTGTTGGCCGGCCGCTCCTGGGCGCCCCGCAGCGTCATTACTCCGCCATTGGACTGCATGATGTAGGGCGGCCGCCGGCATCCTAAATCCTCCATCCTGCTGCTGATGTTGCCCAGGTAGGCCGCCATGGTTGGGCCGAGGGCGGCGTTGCACACCGTGGTGCTCAGACGCTCGAACTCCCGGAACTCGGGTAACACCCGGTGCGACAACCAGATGGACAGGCCAGGGATTACTTCCCTCGCCAACTCCTCGACCCGCAGCTCATGACGGGGATTGAGAAAGCTGAACAGGAAGCACACTGCCACCGACTTCACGCCGGCCCGGCCCAACCGGGCCAGGGCTTCGCGCACCTTGCCCTCATCCAAGGGAGCCAGCACCTCTCCCTCGGCGTTGACACGCTCGGGCACCCCCAGCCGGAGATGGCGGGGCACCATAGGAAGAGGCAACTGAAAGAACAGGTCGAATAGTGAATCCCGGCGCTGCCGCCGGAGTTCCAGCAGGTCCCGGAACCCCTCGGTGGTTATGATGCCCACTGGGGCGGTCTGCCCCTGAAGCATGGCGTTTATGGCAATGGTGCTGCCCAGGGCCACGTACGCCAGGTCTTCCGGAGCCACGTCCTGCTGTGCCAGGAGCGAGGTGACACCCGCGGCAATGCCCTGGGTCTGGTCCTGGGGGATGGTGGGGCTTTTGTGCACCCACATCTCCTGGGAGTCTTCGTCAAAAAGCACAAAATCGGTGAAGGTGCCGCCAACATCGACACCTAGCCGGCAACGACTCAATACAACCCTCCGAAAAAGGAACCGGCGAAACCTATTGCCTTACGACGGGAATCAGAGGCCGCCGCGGGTCCTCCAAGGTGCGACGAGGCAGGCGCCCCAAGCCCCGTCCCCGCGCGATTATACCTCAACATCGAGTCCCGTGGACCCGGTCAGGCGGCCGCCCACAGACAGGAGGCCCAGCTGATTCCACCGAGGCAGTCTCTGATCGATAGCCGGCCAATAACCCGGTCAATAAGGCTGAAGGTCCGGCTCTCAAGTTGACACGGTGCGGGCCTAGGTGTGCTTTGGTGCCGCCATCGTCGATTGCGTTATGACCGGACCCTCGAATATCCAACATGATACAACTGGAAGCCTCCGCCATTCGCGGGCCCGGCAAAGGCGGCAAAGTTTGAACTCATCGTCGGCGCCGGCTTTGACGAGAGCGTCTTCTTTAGCTTTTGGGCCAAGCACTGAGCGCCTGCCTGCACTTGAGGAATGATCTAAAAGACTCTCTCAGATTTGTTTTGACATCTGGCTTGCTACAACGAGTTACCGTGAGAAAGGAGAAAGCTGTGTCGCCCCACCGAAGGTGGGGCGACACAGCCTAAACTCAACTTCGTGGGGCTCGCCAAGCCCCATGCCGAACGCTATCTTCAGGGCGAACCCGCCAAATCTATTGTGCCAATATACTTAGTAGACCTGCACCGATTTTCGAAACGCCAGGGGGGCCGATGAAACTGCCGATCTATAGAGGCGATGTGCCCTACCTGACTACCGACCAGATGATCGAAGTCGACCGGGCTATGATGGAAGACCTCAGGATCGACCTGGTCCGGATGATGGAAAACGCGGGCCGTAATCTGGCACACCTGGCGCGGGCCCGCTTCTTAGGCGGCGACCCCCGCGGCAAAAGGGTGGCCGTGCTGGCGGGCACGGGCGGGAACGGTGGCGGGGCGCTGGTCTGCGCGCGGCGTTTGCACAACTACGGCGCGCTGGTCAGCGTGTTCGTGACCGGCCCCGAAGAGAGCTTTACACCCGTTCAGGCCCACCAGTTGGATATTCTCAACCGCATGCGGGTGCCCGTCGCCCAGGCCGCCGCGGTGGCCGGCGGGGACTCCCCGGACCTGCCGGACCTGATCATAGACGGGTTGATCGGTTACAGTTTGCGGGGAGCCCCCCGGGGCGCGGCGGGCGACCTGATCCGGTGGGCCAATGGGCAAGGCGCGCCCATCCTCTCACTGGATGTTCCCTCGGGGGTCGATACGGCCACCAGCACGGTCTTCGACCCTGCGGTCAGGGCTACCGCGACCATGACGCTGGCGCTTCCCAAAGAGGGGCTGCGCGCACCCGGAGTCGATGCCCTGGTGGGCGAGCTGTATCTGGCCGATATCAGCGTGCCGCCCTCTCTCTATGCCGGGCCTGGCCTGGGGCTAGAGGTTGGGAACCTCTTTGCCGAGGGCGACATTATCCGGCTGAACTGAGACCGGGGTGGGTCTAGCCGCTCCAGCCGGACCGACTCGCGGCTAATCGGGACGAGCGACTTCTACGAAGATCTTGATCGGCCCGGCCTCGCCGGTGAGCAGATTGAAAGCCTGCCGGTAGGCGTCAAGCCCGCTCACCGGATGGGTGAGCAGCCTCGACAGCCAGCCGGGGTAGCGGCTTTCGGCCAGCTCCAGGTCTTGTACCCCGTCCCGGTAGCTATCCGGGCCGGCGTTGACTGTTCCTGCCACCACCTTATTCCCCAGGACCATGCTCATGTTGATGGCATCCGCGGGAACCTCGGCCATTCGGCTCCCGCCGGTCACACTCGACAGGAGCAGCACGCCGTTCTTGCCCAGCACCTCCATCGCCTCGAAGGCCAGGGGAGAGAACCCGGTCGCCTCGAACATCAGGTCAAAAGGCCCGTACTTTGCCGACGCGTCCGCCAGCGACATGGTCCGCGTGCTCACGTAGTGCGCGCCCAGGGCCTCAACCAGCTCGGAGTTAAGGTAGGGCGGCTCCCGCAATGACAGGGTAACGACCTCCAGGCCCTTCAGTCTTAGGACCAACGTAGCCAGTAAACCGATGGTCCCCCCGCCCAGCACGGCGGCTACCCTTGGTTGCCACACCCGGAGCCGGCGTTGGATTTCGTATGCTTGAGAGACACCCTTTTCACTGACCGTCAAGGGCTCGAGCAGGACAGCCACTTCCCGCAGGTCCTTTGGCACCCGCATCAGAAACTCCGGGGCCTCCAGGTAGTACTCGGTGAGGAAGCCGTGCAGCAGGCTGATCCCGTGCTCGTGATATTGATCGTCGGTGCTCATGTCGGGCATCCCAATGGCGTCGTAGATGCTGTCGCCTGGATGCCGTACCATAGCCACTACGTGATCGCCGGCGGCCAGCTCGGTGACCGCCGGTCCTACCTGCTCGACAACGCCCAGGCTCTCATGCCCAAGCACCAAGAAATCGTCGCCGGGAGGGGCGGCCCCGTACTCGGCGGTATTTATCTCCCGGTCGGTGCCGTCCAGCCCAACACGCAACACCTTCACCAGCACGCCCCTGCCACCGGGTACATCTTCCAGGCGGGGCATGGGCAGCTCAACCAGGTGCACGCTATCGGGCTTGCCGGGTATTACAGCGACAGCTTTCATCTGAAGTTCCCCCTATGGCCCGAGAACACGCCAAACCGGAGAGTCACTTCGTGAACCTAGCGCTGGCGGCCCAGCGACGGGCGAATCACCCTGAGTCCCCGATCTGTAATTGGGGGCTTTGCCTCAAGGCCCGGACCACTTGAACTCGCTGTAGAGGCCATGTTTGCCGGTCCCTTCGAAACGTAGCTCCTGGTCGTGTATCCGGTAGTCGGAGCGGGCCATCACGTGCTCCCGGCCGTGGATTACGTTGTGTAGGTTCACGAGCTTGGCGACACCCTTGCGGTCCGCACCCCGGATTGCCTCGACTTCCAGGCTAACCGCGTCGCCGCCGTCCAATACCTGAAGCGTTCGTTTGCGGGACTCCTTGGTGAACAGAAATCGCACCTTGCGCACCGCCTCGAACCTACCGTTGGTGTAGAGCGGTGCAATCCTGGCCCATGGGCCACCAGCTTCACCAGAGAAGACATTGAGCAGGGCGTGCTCCTGTTCCGGCGACACGGATTGATCCAGATACAAGACTGCCCGCCAGTTCCCATCGGCCATGGTAGGGCCGGGGCAGTAGGCCGCCACTGCCGCGTTCAGTCCATCGAGAGAGACGCCGGAAGAGCTGCCCTCTGCGATATGCACCCCCCAAATCGCCTCGCAAAATCCATAGCTGGCCCTCTGCCGGAAGGACACATGACACGGGCAAAGCAGCTCGCAATTGCACCCTTCGAACAGAGAGCCGGCGACCGACCAGCTTGTCTCCGTTGATGTCATTGAATCCTCCTCCGGCACGATTGGGGTACTTTGACCTTTCCCAGGGTTCTTGGTCCGGCTTCACCACAAACATCGGCCCACCCGAGCGCGGGTAGACGGGCAGAATTGAAGTTTAATCAGCTTCAAGTCATGGCGTCAACACCTCCCGCGATCACCGTCGCGCCGTGAATGCCCAACCGGCTATCGAGCGGAGGCCCTCGCAAGCCGGCGGAGCACGAAGGCAGAGAGGAGGGCCGAAGCCGCCCAAATCCCGAGCATCAGAAGTATCAACGACGCGAGCAGAAAGACGGAGACGGAGCACGCGGGGTCGCCGCCCTGTCCAAAATAGCTGGCGGCGTAGAGGCCCACCGCCAGCTGCGGTAACGCCGCCCGGGCAACCCCGATCACCCCGGCGACGGCGGCCGCTCGCCTCACCTGGGCCTTCGCCGATGCCAGCCAGACAAATGGAACGAGGTCGACCAACCCGGGCAACAGCGCCAGACGCATGTGGCCTAGCTGCCACCAGGGCTCGTCAACGCCGCAATCAGGCAACAACCAAATGATTCCTCCGGTTATTGGCAACGTCACCAGTGGCGATAGGATCACCAGGAGAAGTGGCCAGAGAGGCCAGTTCAGTCTCATGACAACGTCTAAGCGTTGGTGGGGCGTCCCCAAGTTAGATTCACCGTACTCGCCATACCACTGGCAAACATAGCGGCAACTCCCACGGCGGCGCCCATAGCCAGGAGAGTCACGGGAAGGGGGAGCTTGTAACCGGACTGGAACCGTTTGCCGGGTTGAATGTAGTCGATGCCTCTGCCGTCGCCCGTCCGGTCCAGGAATAGGGCGGCCAGCCCCAGCGCCGTTCCCGCCAGGACCAGCATGGACAGTCCGGCTTCCACCATAACGTTGGCTCTATTGTTTCCAATTTGGCGATCATGGCTGTCGGTGTGCTTCCTCAACTCTGGGCGCCGGGCTGTCCGCGCCGTATTCCCAGGCGGCGTGGGAGTCTTTCTTCTCAGTAGATGAATGGAACCAGCTTGCGCGTAGCCTCCCTATATGTTCGGTAGGCATCTCCGAATGCTTCGGTTAACATTCTCTCCTCGATCCCGATCCTGCGGAGGAACAGCAGGACCAGGGCTGACATGGTCAAGAGACCATACAGGCTCGGGACGTACACCGGCAAGCCAACGGAGGCCATGATGGTTCCCAGATAGATCGGATGTCGCAAGAGCCGGTACACGCCACGGGTAACGAGTTCATGATCTTCTCTTGTAACCAGGGTCGGTGAGTAAGACCGCCGGAGCGTACCGGCGGCAGTGAGATTGATCGTCAGTCCGATGACGATAAGGGCCAATCCGACAACGCTTGGCGCCGAGAGTATGTATAGACTCCCTTGTTGCCTGATCAGCTCCCAGGCACTGACCGCCATCCCCGCGGAAAAGACAAATGCCGCGGGGAGCATAAAAAAGAGCACATCGTCTCTTATGGCGTTTCGCGCGATCAACTTTTCCATTGATGTACGAGGACGCCTAGGCCGAGCCCCGCTAACCGCTCTCAAATGGGCGTTGGATAGCCTCCTCAACCTTGCTCGGGTTCAGCCTCCTTCTAGGGCCACCATCCAGTATGGCAGCTAAGAATACGCAACGTATATGCCGGCCAGCACCAAGAACAAGAGAGCACCCACCACGAAGGATGCCAGCATGAACCGTCGGGAGCCAGGCGACACAGACTCCTGTTGCCGCGTAAAGATGGGGATCCAGAAAGGAACAATCAGCGCGGGCAGCATGGCGATGGGCCCGTCGTAGGCCGCCCAGAGCACCGCCAAGCCGATGCTCAAGATTAAGGCGATGACAATTCGCCCTCTTGTTGTCCTCAAAGACTTCAGCATTGGTCTCCTTTCTGTTTCCGCGAGCCACCGGGGTGAACCCACTGGATTGATCCGTCCATGATCAGCGGCGCTCGAGGAAGCGGAACACGGCCGCCCCGAACGGCGACAGATTTGCCATCGTTGAAATCGCCCTGGCGTGCCGGCCTGGAAACACCGGACGCCGGCCAACATGAAGCTGAGCTGTCCACGTGGGCCGTCCCCTGAATCGGACAAGCTTTGATGAATAGCGTAGACGATAGTGATCAAGCTGGTCTACGATTTGAGGGGGGCAGGACATGCAAGAGATCAAGGCGGGTTATTGCTCCGATGGCGGAGACCACGGTAGAAGCTCCACCTCGGAGAGAACGATCTGAGCGTCGAAACCTCCCAGGTGTCCGTACCGGTCCCCATACTGGAATGTCCCCTTGATGCGGACCTTGCCGTAGCGTTCAAGGGGGCCCATCATTTCTTGTTGGTGGAGCCGGTCGTACACCTCCGTTGGTATCGAACCTTCCACCCAAACCTTTTGGCCTTGGGGCCAGAGGTGGCCTTCGGCAAGTCCTGAGGACTCCATCCTCTCGCTCAAGAGATTGCTTTCCCAACCGTGAAAGTAGAATCCCTCCAAGATGATTTCTCTGCTGTTGTATCGGTCCGGGCTGGCAAACAGGTCGCCCAAGGTCGTGTCCTGCACATCGTCCCCTGGCGTGACGCTTGGCGTCACCAAGGGTGTCTTGGCGTCCCCACAGGCCATGCCGGTCAGCATCACCGCTGCCGCTCCAAGCCCGAGGGTGAAGCCTAGCATCCTGTTCATCTCGTTGCTCTCGTGCTTCGGGTCATCGAATGGGTCCTCATGTATGGGCGGCATGTTGCGGGCCGGATGCGTCGGAGTCACTCGTTGGTCAATGCGTAAGCGATGACGCGCCGCCAGTGGCCGGGGTCGCACCAAGCCCATTGGCGGTATCAGCCACCTCTTAAAGCCTGCTCGCCACCAGCTCAGCCAGCTCTTCCAAATCCTCCAGCGAGAGCAGTGGCTCTTGGGCATCAGGCTGCGCCGTATGCAGCGAGACAAGCTTGTCCCCGTTCACAAAAACGAGCATGCTGCCGATACCTTGGGCATTCACCCCCGCCTCGAAAGAGGCGTCTCCGATGGGCGGGGCCATGTCCTGCATCCCCGGAGGAGCCTCAGACTTCATCTTCTCAAAGTGGTCCTGCGCGGAGTGCGTTGTGTCGAAATCTATGGCCGAGAACGTTATGCCTTTGGCTCCGTCGCCTGCTTCGATAACCAGGCCATACCAGCTGTCCATGTTCTCGACCTGGGCAAGATCTACCCTCTCGGCCATCGCCTTGTAGTCGTTGAACCGGGTCGTCAAAGGCGTCCCGGTTGTCCGGACACCTCGTACGTCCTCTTCCGTTAGGAGGTTCATGAAGCTCTCTTCAGCAATTGCCGGGGGCGCCTCACCCTTCAAGACTTTCACCACCGTGGGGGATGGCGGTGTGCTGTCAGAGCTAGATGCCGGGACCGTGACCAGAACGACGGCCCACATGACGACTCCGGCGGCAACGGCAGCAGCACAGAATGCCCGGACGCCCGTCTTCCGGCTCCCGAGATAGGCGACGATGCCGCCCACGATCAACGCCGCACCGACTATGCCCAATATGATCTGTATAGCAAAGCCCCAGTCCACAGCGGACCTCCACACTCAAGTATGTCTAACGTTTACCCTAAACCGGTGATTGTTGTCCGTCATCGGCGAGGCTACCCATCTTATTCCGGGCAAACGGATGAGGGACGCATCGGCCATTCTACTGATGTCATCCCTATCCCTACACCTACAGGCTTGCCCCCTGGGCCTAGCCAACGAACACCACTCTCTCCGATGTATCGGTCTCGTACCGGTAGGCCTGGCCGTCGGCCTCTAGCACCATTCTGAAGCCCGCGAGGGCTATCGCAATGTACGCCATTCCGGGTTCAGGCTCCTCCGGCCAGTAGACGGGCCACCCGGCCCTCTCAATCTCGGCCAGCTTGACGGAGCCGGTCTTTACGGCGAGCCGCTGGCTCAGGTCTTCCTGCGCAAGCCAGAGCACAGTCATGTACTCCCTCATCGGGATGTCGGCTGGGGCCTGGCCATCGGAGAAGCAGGCGTTGATGTTGTGGACCCAGTTGCACTCATTAAGGTCCATGCCCTCATCGGAGCATGCGGTTTTCGGCCCGCCGGAGGGCTCGGGCTCCACCACGGGTAGCTGGGGATCCACCATCGGGCCGCCCGGCTCGTCGTTGGCCGTGCCGGCGCCGTCGTCGAGGTCAAAGCACGACACCTGCCCGTCGGAGGTTATAGCAATGGCCTGGCCGGGACCGCACCCCTTGCTCACGGGTAGGGGATACGGCTCGCCGACGGCGATGCCAGGCCCGGGCACAACCCCGGTCTCGACAGACCCTGACCCTGTGCCTTCGCACGCGTCGACGTTGTGAACCCGGTTGCACTTGTTGGGATCGATGCCCTCATCCGACCGGATGGGTGGTTGAGGCTCCACGGCGATGGGCGAATCGGGGAGATCAACAACATCGACACAGGAGACAAGGCCGTCGGAGGTTACGGCGACGCTCTGATCGGGACCACATTCGATGTCGCGGTCTGGCACCAAATAGGGCTCGTCCTCGCCGAAATCGGGTTCGACGGCGCCGTCCTCGTCGAGGTCAACGGCCAGCATGTCGTCGCAGTCGGGCACCTCTTCGACGCACATGGCCGACAGCGGCGGCAGGGCGGCATCCTGGGGGTCGGACCCGTTGGAACCATCGCCGGCCAATGCGTAGGCGGTGACCACGCCGGCAGTGGCCAGAGTGAGTGTCAGTCCTAGCAGGGGTATCATCCATTTCTTCATCGCTTGTGATCCTTGCCTCGGTCAGGGGTGTGAATCCAGTCTCACAATTCAAGACGAAGCAAGTCCCCAAAAGGTTCCCGAGTGGACACGTTCCGAGGTTCGGTGGGGGTGCGGAGTTGGGCGGGCCGGATGGGCCTTCAGGGCGATGGCGGCAAGCCGGGCCTGAGAGGGTCAGGGTGGTAAGGTATTCTCGTTCCGACGGGGGTCGAAATAAGGTTGGGCGACCGACAATCCCCCCAAACGTTCTTGCGGTGACTCTCTATGGCGGGCCAGAGGTCGGGAGGGAGCGTTTCCCGGGTCCCGTTGGTTGACCTGGAGCGCAGTCAGCTCAGTCCAGAGGGCGTGCGGGCCCCGTGGCGGTGAAGTCAGGTGACGACCGGCGCTAGGCTGAGGCCCCTGATCACTTGCCGACCTGGAACAGCCGGGCCACCGTGCCGCCGGTGACCTGGTCTCGCTCTTCTTCGGTCATGAAGCCGGTGTGCAGCCGCACCAGGTCCAGGCACTGCCGGTAGGTGCTGGTCCTCTGGGTCCACGGCATGTCCGAGCCCCAGACAAGCACGCCGGCGCCGAAGTTCTCGTAGACAGTCTTGATGATTTGTTCGTGGCGCGAATAGGGGTACTCGAACTCTGGTCCCCAGATGGCCCAGTTTTCGTAGGCGAGGACGTAGCCTACCTCCAGGAAAAAGTTGCCCAGCTTCAACAGCGGGAAGAACTCCCTGGGATTGTCCACGTACTCGGGGTGCCTCGGATGGCGGATGTGGTTTCCCAGGTGAGCGTCGATGACGGGCATCTCCGGGTATCTCTTGAGAACGTTCTCTATGCGCTGGACGTCTTCCAGGTATTCGGTCCTGGTGGCCGGTCTGAGACCCGTATTCAGGAAGACGGGAATCCCCAGCCGGACGGCCTCTTTCCACAGGGGGTCACACCGGGGGTCGTCCACCGGCTGCTCGGCGGGCACGTGGCCGAACAGGCCCCTATACCCCTGCTCCTCCACGGCCTGGGTCAGCTTGCGGACCTCTCCCTGAAGGTAGGCGTCGTCCTTGGACAGGTCGTACACGATCTCCACCGTCCCGATGAACCGGTCCGGCCAGCGCTTGATGCAGTCGGCGAAGAACACCTC
>CAJWBT010000057.1 GCA_913020235.1 uncultured Chloroflexota bacterium | reverse complement strand
GGATACTACCGCGGCAGGATCGATGACATCATCATGCGGACTGTCGACGTGTTCATGGCGGTGCCGCTCCTTCTGTTGGCCCTGATGGTGATCTACATCTTGGGACCAAGCTTCACGAATATCCTGATCGTATTTGCCGTGGCCCGCTGGATGTTGTTCTGCCGGGTCACCCGCGGCATGGTAATGTCCTTGCGGGAGCAGATGTTCGTCGATGCGGCCAGGAGCATCGGCTGCACCGACAATCGAATCCTCTCCCGGCACATCCTGCCCAACCTGATAACGCCCCTCATGACCATCGCAGCCCTCGAGGTGCCCAGGAACATCTTGACCGAATCCACCCTCAGCTTCCTGGGATTCGGCATTCAGCCGCCCGACTCCTCCTGGGGCCTCATGCTGTCCAGTGGCCGCCAGTACATCGTCTCTGCCTGGTGGGTAGTGGTTATGCCGGGAATGGCCATCTTCCTGACCGCACTCTCCTTCAACCTCTTCGGGGTTTGGATGCGCGCGATAAGCGACCCATTGCAGCGATGGCGGTGGCTGAAGCGGACCGAAGAGGCGAAAGCGGCCGGCGTCGGGGCTTAGTGCCCTGCCTACGGCTATCCCGGTGATGCGGTTGGGGTCTTGCAGGCGCCCCGCGTGCCAAACAAGCTCCAACTCCGCCCATCCACTGCGCCCGTCGCGCAAGGACACGCCAGCGGGACCGGCCCCACTTTCGTACCTCCGGTAAAGTGGCCTGACGCGCTGTTTCCCGTGGAATCCCCTTTGCCCCGATTAAATCCTGGCGCCTCAACAGATGAAAACCGACGGGCCCGCCCATGGCGGGCCAACCCAGCTTGTTCCTATCGCTGGTCCGACCCGAGGGGCGCGCCCAATGCACCATCATAGAGGGAAATCCGGTGGGTAACGAAGTATTCATCTTACCTTGACAAATTGTGCCGCAACGATTCTAATGGTAGCTGTCTTGCTGGCTTCGCATGTTTGCCGGGGTTAATGAACGGGAGCAACCGGGTCCAGCGGCGAGTTCGTGCAGCCTTAACAAAAGAAGGAGCGAATTGAATGAATTCACCGAATAGTTCGCGAGTGTGGCGTTGGTTGGTGGGTGTGATTGCCCTGACAGCCTTGGCGCTCATTGCCTGCGGGGGAGCTGCAACCGCGACCCCACGACCGGTATCGACTCCGACCCCGATATCCGCAGCTACAGTGGTCCCGGCTGCCACGTTTACCCCGGTGCCCACGGCCGCAGCGACGGCCGCTCCGGCGCCCACGGCGGTCACCGCCAAGGACAGCATCAACGTGGTCCTCCCGGAGGAACCGGCGCAGCTGTCCTCCCATGGGCAAGGCGGCGGTATCGTTACCACGGTTCACTACGACAACCTGGGTGAGCCGCTGACCTGGCAGTCCGGGGACGACCAGCGGATCGTCCCGACCGGGGCGTCCACGGGGTGGGAACAGGTGGACCCGAACACCTGGCGCTTCCAGTTGCGCCAGGGGGTCAAGTTCCACAACGGCGAAGCCTTCAATGCCCAGGCGGCCCTGCCCACCCTCGAAATCCTGGGCGAATCCGGGCATGACAACGATAGCTACCCTTACACCGGCCCTTACAAGGCTACAGCGGTGGGCGACTTCACCGTGGACCTCACCTGCCCCGACCCGTGCCCCATTTTCCCCAACACCAGCTTCTTCTTGAACTTCACGGCTCCGGAATTCCTCGCCACCGCTTCCGAAGAGGAGATCGCCCGGCAGAACAACAGCTTCGGCCCCTACAAGCAGGTTAGCTGGGACCCGGGCGCCTCCATTACCCTGGAAGCTTACGACGACTACGTGCCGGGTGGGGACCACTTTGAGATGCAGAAAGGTGTGATTAGTGAGGTCAAGTACGTGTTCCGCGGCGAGGCCCAGGTAATGATGGCCATGGTCGAAGCCGGGGAGGCCGACATCGCCTGGGATGTGGGCGTCGACGCCCTCGACCGGCTGGACGATGACCAGATCAAGTCCGGTGGCTCCGCGGAGACCTTCCAGATCGAGCCGTTAACCATCTTCCACCCGGAACTCATGAAGCTGAAAGTGCGCAAGGCCATGGCCCACGCGATCAGCTGCCAAGAGATAATTGACTCGCTGTACGCCGGGCGCAGCGTCTGCCGGGGCAGCATCATCTGGCCCGGCGTCATCGGCGCCACCGAGGCCAATACCGCTCCGTTTGAGTTTGACCAGGACCTATCCCGTCAGCTGCTCGATGAAGCCGGCTATGACTTCGATACCGAGCTTCTGCTTTCCAGCCGCGCCGCCCGCATCCCCAAGCAGGTGGAGGTCCTGGAAGCCGTCCAGGGCTACCTGGCCGACGTGGGCGTCAAGGTGAATATCAACCTCGTCGACGTCCAGAGATTCCTCGACCTTCGCAACTGCCGCGCCGGCCAAGCGGTGAAGGACCTCCTGGAATCACGTGGTTCAGACAAGGATGCGTCTGAAGCCACGCTGGAAGAGATGCAGGCTGCCATGGCGGCCGCCAACGCGCAGGGCTCAGCCAGTTGTCCGACCACCGACCTGGTGGAGAACGAGCCTTCCAACGAGACCCTGGACTTTGGCCGCCAGGTCATGTTCTACATGAACTGCACCAAGATCCAGTCTCCTACCTGCGACCCCAGCCCCGGCGGCATCCAAGAGAAGATCCAACCAGCTCTATCTGCCATGGGGCAGGACCGGGTACAGAAGCTTTCGGAGCTGGCCGATATCATGCACAACCGAGTGCTGTACCTAATGGGCTTTGACCTGCCGGTAATCTACGCGGTCAACCCCAAACTCGTTTGGGAGCCCCGCTTCGACCGCCGGGTCCGGATCAATTCCATGAAATTCAGCGACTAGTCACCTTCCTGGTGGCGGATGCGTACCTCCAGACCGTGCCTCGGGGAAAAACCGAGGCACGGTCATGTATGCTGTAGGGCATTTGCCTGGTACGATGTCATGAAGCCAAATCAGGGCCTCTCGGCGCAGTCAGACGTAATGACCTTTTAGGGAAGTCCTGGACCCGGCCCGCCGTGGTTGCCGCCAACCGGCTCAACTGGGTCCGTTGCGGCGGGGTAAAGGTGGGATGCGAAGGGGTCCAGCACCTAAGCCGTTCGTCAGACCGGATGTAACAATTGACGCCTTGAACCCTTCGGCTATTCTCAGGATAGACTCCGCGAAGGCTCTGGTGCTATCTCGTGCAACAGTGATTTTTTTTACCACACCAGACACTTCGTCCCGAAGCGCCGGGATGGAATCGGCGCTCACCATTAACGGGCAAGACCTGTTGGCCCTGCTCTTGGCGAAGGGCCGGGACTCATGCTGTTGGAGCAGTAGGATAAGCCTTGACCGGGGTCCCCGGCCGTCCATTGGGCAGGGGGGAACCGGTTACTTCGCGAACAGGGCATGAGAGAACGCCGTGCGTAACTACATGATCCGGCGGGTAGGTCACTCGGTATTCATTATCCTGGGGCTCATGGCGATCCTATTCTTCGCCATCAACGTGCTGGGCGATCCTGTGGAGTTGATGTTGCCCCAGGACGTTCTTACGCGCGAGGAGACCATCGCCAAGCTTCACGAGAAATACGGGCTCGACCGGCCCATGCACATTCGGCTGGCCGACTATTTCGCCAGCCTGCTCACCGGCTGCACACTGGCCTGCTCGCCCGACTTCGACAAGTCCATCCACTACAAGGTAGAAGCCCGCGGCCTGGTTCTGGACCGCCTACCCAACACGGCTGCCCTGGCCCTGGCGGCCTGGACCATAGGTATCCTTGGCGTTCCCATAGGCATCCTGGCCGCCAGGCGCCCCCGCGGGGTCGTTGACCGTTTCGTAAACTTGCTCACTTTTGCCGTGGTGTCCATCCCCGAGTTCTGGCTGGCCCTCATGCTCATGCTGGTTGTGGCCGTCAAACTTGACTTGTTGCCCACTTCCGGCTTTGAAGGCCTGGGACCCGGCGGTTGGAAATTCATGTTGCTGCCCGCGGCCACGCTTGCCCCCCGGGTGATGGGCCGCTTCGCCCAGATAACTCGGGCCACGGTGATTGACGAAATCGGCAAAGGCTACGTGGCAACGGCCCGGGCCAAAGGCCTGGCCGAGAACCCCATCCTGTACGGGCACGTGCTGAAGAACGCCGCCATCTCCATCGTGACTCTGATGGGCGATGAGTTGGCCGGCTTCATGAACGGTTCGACGGTCGTGGAGATGATATTTGGCTGGCCCGGGCTGGGTCTCCTGCTGATCAACGCCATCGTCTCTCGAGACTTGCCGGTGATTACCGCTTCGGTCTTCGTCATAGCACTGATGGTGATGGCGATAAACCTCATCGTGGACCTTATCTACACCTGGCTGGATCCTCGGATTTCCTACAAATAGCGGGATGAGGAACAGGATAAAGGCGGTAGCTGGTTCCCCGCGGGGAATCAGGGGATGTGAACCAACGTGACGAACAAGACTGCGGCCCTTGAGCACAGACCCAGCCGGATTGCGGCCGTCTGGCGCCATCCTCTAATACAAGCATTCCTCAGCGACAAGGTCACGCTGATTTCCGGGACCTTCATCACGCTGGTCGTTCTTGCGGCCATCTTCGCCCCGATAGTGGCCCCCTACGACCCAAACGACGGGCAACTTCCGTTGCGCCATCTCGAGCCGTTTTCCTCCGGCGTCGCTACGGACCGCTCGGTAAGCCCGCCGGTCAAGGAAGATCGCTTCTTCCTTTTGGGCACCGACCACCTGGGGCGGGACATGGTGAGCCGGCTTATCTACGGGGGCCGCATCTCCCTGTTGGTGGGAATCCTCGGGGTTCTCGTCTCCGGTGTCATCGGGCTAACCCTGGGGATGCTGGCCGGATACTACCGGGGCGTGGTCGATGACATTATCATGCGGACCGTGGACGTCTTCATGTCCGTACCCCTGCTGCTGTTAGCCTTGCTGGTGATATTCATCCTGGGAGCAAGCTTCTGGAACATAATCCTCGTGTTTGCGCTTGGACGCTGGATGCTCTACTGCCGGGTCTGCCGTGGCGTGGTAATGTCCCTGCGGGAACAGGCTTTCGTGGAAGCGGCCCGGTCCATCGGCTGCACCGACCTTCGGATTGTTCTCCGGCATGTTCTGCCCAACCTTATAACGCCGCTGATGACCATCGCCGCGCTGGACGTGCCTCGGATCATATTGACCGAGTCGACCCTCAGCTTCCTCGGCTTTGGCATCCAGCCGCCCGAGTCCTCCTGGGGCACGATGCTGTCCAGAGGACGCGAATACCTCACGACTGCCTGGTGGGTGGTGGTCCTGCCCGGAACGGCCATCTTCGTGACTGCGCTGTCCTTCAACCTTTTTGGCGTCTGGCTGCGAGCCGTGAGCGACCCCTTGCAGCGGTGGCGTTGGCTGAGACGGACTGAAGCGGCAAAAGAAGCCGGCGTCGGATCCTAGGGTCCCGTCCACCACTGACTGGGAGGTTCCCTCCCAGCCGGCCCGGGGCCGCGTCGCAACCACACCGTTCAACTAGCCGGTGTCACCTCGTCGCTTTCGCTGGAGTCGGTCGGCTGCGGCCGGTCCCGCCTGACCAACTCGTAGACTGACCGCAGTAAATACAGCAAGAATAAGAGCAGGCCAATGGTGATCCCTTCGATCGCCAGAACTACGATATCTACCGCATCCACGATGCCCTCCGGTCTGGCTGCGATCTCCCACGGGTAGACCAAACCGCCGCTTAACCGCAGTTCGGGACCGCTTTCCCATGACGAAGCGAACCTACCCCTGCCAGTCAACCAGCTTAGCTTCGGCGCGGGCGCAAGTCAAATCATAGCCCCGGCCAAGGTATCGAAACCAACCGCTTTGCCCCGGGAAGAAAGGGTCTGCCCCTTGAGAGGGCCTTGCCCCAAAACTGTCATTCTGAGGAGCGAAGCGACGAAGAATCCGGTGCGGGGTTCCCTCAGGTGTGCGTGAACCCACCACCCCAGACCCTTCGCGGAGTTTATTCTGAGCTGCGCCGAAGGGCTCAGGGTGACACTCTGCGGGCGACTTTTGGGGCACGGCCCTGTGCCGCATACCCCAAAGCCCCGGCCCGCCTCCCCCCGCTGGAACCAAAAGGCGATAATAGTCAGCTCGATATGGAAACCTTCCTCGCCTGGGGACTCCGGATCTTTGGAAATTGAGCTATACTTGTTGTAGACCCGCGTCTCAATTATCCAGGAGGTCAAAGGATGCTGGATGTCGCCAGGCTGTTGTGCGGTGATCTGAGCCGGGGGGACGTGCTGCGCCACGGCAGGCACACGTCAACCACACCCCGGGAATATCTGCGTTTTAGCCAGGACAAAAAGCCTGTGGTAGTCTGGAACACCAGCAGAAGGTGCAACCTTCACTGTATCCACTGCTACACCGAGTCCCAGGACAAATTCTACCCCGACGAACTCTCCTACGAAGAAGGGACGGCGCTCATCGACCAACTGGCCGACTTCGGGGTGCCGGTGCTGCTGCTCTCGGGGGGTGAACCCCTGTACCGGCCGGATATCCTGGAGTTGGCCGGTTACGCCTCGTCCAAGGGTCTTAGGACCGTCCTCTCCACCAACGGCAGCATGATCACCCGGGAGAAGGCCGAGGAGATCAAGAAGGCCAACGTGGCCTACGTCGGGGTGAGCCTGGACGGCATTGGCGCGGTGCACGACACCTTCCGGGGCGTCAAAGGGACGTTCCAGCAGAGCTTGGAGGGCATCGACCACTGCCATGAGGCGGGCGTAAAGGCCGGCCTTCGCTTCACCCTGACCCGCCACAACTGCCATCAGCTTGAGGACATATTCAAGCTGGTGGAGGAGAAGGGGATCCAGCGGGTCTGTTTCTACCACCTGGTGTACGTGGGACGGGGCAAGAACCGGTCTCGCATCGCCCTGGCTCCCGAGGAGACCAGGGACCTGATAGACCTGATCTTTCAGAAGACCCAGGAACTCCATGATAAGGGCCTCAACACAGAGGTTCTCACCGTCGACAATCACGCCGACGCCCCCTACCTATACCTCAAGCTCCTGGAAAAGAACCCCAGCCGGGCCGAAGAGGTGTACAAGCTTCTGCAATGGAACGGCGGCAACAACTCGGGGATAGCCATTGGGTGCGTGGACGAACAGGGCAACGTCCATCCGGACCAGTTCTGGCGCCACTATACTCTGGGGAACGTGCGGCAGCGCCCCTTCGGAGAGATCTGGACTGATATCAAGGACCCGCTGATGGCGGGATTGAAGGATCGAAAGGCCCTGCTGGAAGGCCGTTGCGCGGGGTGCCGATTCCTGGAGGTCTGCAACGGCAACTTCCGGGTGAGGGCCGAGGCCACCTGGGGACGGACCTGGGCCCCGGACCCGGCTTGCTACCTCACCGACCAGGAGATAGGCGTTTCGGCGCCCGTGGAGGCGATGGCCTGACCCCGGACCACGGCAACACCACTCGGTAGTCCTCTGGAAGGTCACCAGGGCCTGAGCCAGGAACAGCGGTCTGACCGGAGACCTGGTCAGTCCCCGCCCATGGTGATCGCGGCCCGGTCCAGCCCCGCGGCCCGCGACGAGCCGGGGTACTTGGCAGGGTGCACGCCTTCGCCTAGCCGTTCCTCTATGAGGTGCTCGTTCTCATCGTAGTAGGGCCCCTCGACGGTCTCCAGATACTTGATCCAGCCGGCGGTGCTTTTGCGGATCTCCCAGACCCAATACCAGTAAGCCATCCTCCTCAAGCCGGCCCAGAAGTCCCCTCTTGCGAAACGCCGCACGATCTGCCGGGGACTGTAGAACGTCTTATAGGCCCGGTTGACCTCCCGTTGCAGGGTGCTGGGCTTCATGTTCTTTGGCAGGAAGCTCACGAAGGTGCCATCCAGCCGGTCCCAGGTTGGAATGAAAAACCGGTTAATAGGAATGGCCGGGGAGTCTATTTCGGGGTACCCACTCAAGGGAAACAGGGCCACGTAGTCGACATCCTCCTCGACGGCCGCATCGATCGTGGCCCGGATGCTTTCCACCGTGTCCACGTCGCAGCCCAACACGAAGGAGCCCAGCACCCTGAGCCCATGGGCCCTGATGGTTTTCAAGGCCTTCCTTAGGTCCTCCCCGGTCTGCGCCTTGTTCAGGAGATTCAGAACGTTGTCGTCGAAAGACTCCAGCCCCATGTACAGGGTGTTGACCTGGGCCTTCTTGAGCAGACGAAGGAGTTCCTCGTCGCGGGCCACCTCCAGCCTGGTGAAGCAGATGCCGTACCACTTGATCTTCTCTTCGATGATGCGGCTGAGCAGCTTCTTGGTCCGCTCCCGGTCGATGGTGAAGTGGTTGTCGACGATGAAAAAGTACTTGGTCCCCACCAGCTTCTGCTGGTACCTGATGTCGGCGATCACGCTGTCGATGCTCCGCAGCCGGTAGCCCCGGCCCAATTCCCTGGGGGCGATGCAGAATGAGCAGTTGTAGGGGCACCCCCTGGTGGTCTGGATGATCTGCCAGCGCATTTTCAGTTTTCGCAAGAGCTTCCACTTGGGCCAGTTCAGGTAACCGCGGATCAGCCCCAGGTCGGGGATCGTCTCGAACTCCTGCACAAAGGGCCGGTCCAGGTTATTTCTGACTTTCCCGTTCTCCCAGTATGAGATGCCCCGGACCCGGCTCAAGTCCCCGCCGTTTTTCAGCGTTTCCAGGAGTTCCGGGAGAGTCTCGTCTCCTTCCTTGCGGACCACCACGTCGCAGTACTGCAAGGTGTCCTCCACCATGACCGAGGCGTGAGTCCCGCCTATGATGATGGGTACGTCCGGCCGGGCGGCCTTGACCTTGCCGATATATTCGATGGTCTTGGGCAGGGTGGAGCTGAAGGCGTGAAAGCAGACCACATCCGATTCCAGCACCTGTTCCCAATCGATCGGGCCGATGTGTTCCACGAACACCCGGACGTCGTATCCCGCGTCCCTCACGATCGTCGCTACCAGAGGCATTCCGTATTCGGGGAAGAGGGCATGACTGACCAGGTTCCAGTACGGCAGCTCGGCGCTTATGAACGCTACCTTGTCTATCTTCATGGAGCCTTTTTCCTCCGAAACTTCATCTGGCCGGAGGTTTTTCGTCGTCAGCTAAACGAAGCCGATCATCTACGACAAAGCTTTTGCGTCCCAGGCGGTGAATGCCGCCTATTGTATTCCATTCTGCGCGGCGGGGGTCATGATAACGGCGGGCATTTCGTCCGGGGCCGGTGTATCCTGGCGCCACCCGCCGGGCCGTATGTGTTGTGGCGGTCCGTGTGACCAGCAGGTGCCTGCGCTTGATGGGGAGTAGTCTAAAAAGGTATCTCGGCGCTGTCAAGGACTTTGCCAGAACCCAGGCGTGGCGGCGGATAGCCGTGCTCCCGCCCGAGGAGGGATTGCGCCGGCGCACCGCGGGGTTGAAACAGGACCCCGGATTCGCCGGAGGCAGGCCGGGCGGCTCCCCCGGCCGCGCTCAGGGGCCGGGGCCCTGCCCGCCGTCTTCGGATGCTCCGGCAGTGCCGTGGCCCGAGGGACGCCGCCAGGGCATCCTTCCCATTTCGGACATCAGCCCCTGGATCAGTTCCACCGTGACCACGTCGTCTCCCCGGCTGCGGGCCCGTTCCTCTATGGCCCGCTTCACCCTTGAACGGATGAACCCCGGGGCCCGCTGAATCCGGGACTCGGCTTCGGGTGTCCAGGCCAGCTCCCGCGATACGGGCGCCGGGCCGGCAACGGGCTGATAGTCGCACCAGGGGTCTTCACCGAGGTAGTCTCCACCCGTGGCGAAGGCCCGAGCGCGGCAGCCGACGCACACGTCCGCGAACTCGCACACTCCGCATCGTCCCGCCAGTTGGGGCCGGCGCAACGCCTCGAGGTGGCGCGAACCCTCCCAAATCTGCTGGAGCGTTTGCTCCCGCACGTTGCCCGACACCAGGGGCAGGTAAGGGCAGGGGGTAACGTCTCCTTTCGGAGTGATCCGGCAGTAGCTGGTTGCCGCCATGCAGCCCGCGCTTCCCAGCAGGGAGGACCCTTGCTGAGCCGCAATTCTCGTGATGTGCGGGGCGCACCGGGCGCGGACCATCAT
>CAJWBT010000056.1 GCA_913020235.1 uncultured Chloroflexota bacterium | reverse complement strand
CTTTGGCCAGGCGCAGCGGGTTGTGCTCCGGGACCAGGCAGACCCCGGTCCCCAGTTTTATCGTTTCGGTGACCGCCGAAGCCCGCGCCAGCGCGACGAACGGGTCGACGATGTGGGCGTACGCCGGGGGTATTCCTTCTTCGGGGGGACGCCGGAACGGGTCCGACGTGGTGTGTAGCGGGATGAGGGAATGCTCCGAGACCCAGAAGGACTCGAAGCCCAACGCCTCGGCTCTTTGGGCCAGCACCGCGGGGTCCAGGGAAGAGTCGGTCACCGACACGAAAAGGCCAATCTTCATAGAAGCATCTCCCTAGACTCACGTTGGGCACGGCTGGGACGGAGTGTAGCAGCGGCCTTTAAGCGCGTCAAACAGCCGGCGAGACCCTGGCCAATGCCCGTTTCCGCAGTTGATCCGGTGGCCAAGGAGTCCGGAGGGCGCTATACTCAGCTTCTTGCGAAACCGTCATCCTGTTGGTTGGCGTCAATGTGTCCCCGGCCTGGCGTCCCCCCTTGTACCGCTACCTGTGATGTCCTATATTGGGCGGGCGGCCGCTCCACCGGACGGCGACATCCCCGCAAGGATAGGGAGGGAGCCAAATTGGGAGCGGACCCGTGTCCGAGTCCAGCCGATCGGACCCCCTGAGACTGACTTCGATCTGGAAGCGTGGGATTATGAATGCGAAAGGACGAGTGACGTTCGTCGTGCCCGCGGACATACCGGTTCAGATTCAAGGCTGTCCGCAACTCGAGCGGTTGGCCCCCTACGGTGACGTGGTTCTCCATTCTGGCCGCCCGGCAACCCCGGAGGAGCAGTTGGAAAGAGTCCGGGACGCCGACATCATCATGAACACGAAGAACTTGGTCGCCTGGCCCGGCGATGCTCTCAGGGCCCTGCCCAAGCTTCGCATGATAACCACCTGTTCAATCGGGACCGACAACATCGATCTGGTGACGGCTTCCGAGATGGGCATCGTCGTGTGCAACCAGCCTCGAGCTACGTTGAAATATGTGGCGGAGCATATACTCGGCATGATAATGGCCGTGTCGAAGCGGGCCGCCTTTCAGACTTCGGAACTCAAGGCGGGCCGCTGGACCAAGATGGACAATATCTTCTTGCAGGGTAAGACATTGGGCGTCATCGGCACGGGCAACATCGGTAGCGAGGTCGCCCGCTTGGCCGGTGCGATTGGGATGGAGGTTGTCGCCTGGACGTTCAATCCGTCCGCGGAGCGCGCCACCCGGTTGGGTGTCCGCTTCGTGGATCTGGACGACCTGCTGCGGCAGTCCGACGTGGTTAGCCTGAATGTCCGGCTCAGCGACGAGACCAGGGAAATGCTGGGAGGACGGGAATTGGCCATGATGAAACCGGGCTCGCTGCTGGTCAACGGCGGCAGAGGGGGCCTGGTGGACACTACCGCCATGATCAACGCCCTGAACTCGGGCCACCTGGCCGGCGCGGCCATCGACGTGTTCGACCAAGAGCCCCTGCCGCCCGACCACCCTATTCTCTCCTGCGAGCAGGTGGTCTTGACGCCGCATAGCGGGGACAACACCCCCGAGGGGATCGAGGCTCTACATGAGGGCGCGGTGGACAACGTCATCGCCTATCTGGAAGGCCGCCCGCAGAATGTCGTTACCCGGTAACGATCGAAATCCAAACCCCTGATTGTCCAGCGCCAACGTGTGGCAGCCGCCAACCCCGTTGCTTGAAACGCTCCGAGGCGTCGCAGCGCCATCTTCCGCACTGTCTGACGGGAGGTAGCAGCCCACGCGTGTGAAGAGGAACCTTCCTAACTCCCCCTTTCTAAATGGGGGACACAGGGGGATTTCGCCCAAGATCAACCGTCTAATACGCGGGTAGTAAGCGCGGCGCCGTTCGTTCTGTAGGATGGACCCTGTTTCGGTTAAGATACCGCCCCGCCACTGGTGTAGTACACTCACCCTTGGCCGCATTCATGGCGAGTCACGTTGAGGAGATAAACAAAGTGGAGTCACGTTTCGAGATCGCGGGATGGATCATCTTTCTAGGATGCAGCGGACTTTTCATCGCTCAGAGCCTGCGGGCCAACGACATGCTGGGGCTCGCCGCGAGTCTGGTCTTCCTGCTTGGATGCCTGGTGTTCCTGGCTCCGTTCGTGTTGGAAAGGGGAAAACAGCGCCGTTGACCGTCCCCGCGCCACGAAACGGTTTGATTCAAAGCGTTGACCGGACCGTGAATAAAGCTGATACTGAGTTGCCAGCGCTCGGCCGTCGCGCATTCAGCGCGGCCCACACCATCACAGAGGTATGAAGCTATGCCGCCGGAGGTCCGCGTTATCGGCGTCGAAGGGATGCCGGAGATTGGTCCGGGGGACAGCCTGGCCGGCCTGCTGATGGATGCCGCCCAGCGGCAGGGGACCCCCATCGAGTCCGGGGACGTGGTGGTGGTCACCCAGAAAATCGTGTCCAAGGCCGAAGGCCGGGTGATGAGCGTCGAGGGTGTTGAGCCGTCCGCCCTAGCCCTGACCATCACCGAGGGCCACCGCCGCGACCCCCGGCACACCGAACTCATCCTGAGGGAGAGCCGGCGGATTGTCCGCATGGACCGGGGCGTGATCATCAGCGAGACCCACCACGGTTTCATCTGCGCCAACGCCGGCATCGACGCATCCAACATCCCCGGCTCCGACACCGTCTGCCTGCTTCCGGTGGACCCCGACGCCTCCGCCCGGGGCATGCGGGACGCCATCAAGGCCCGGATGGGATTCGACGTGGCGGTGATCGTCTCCGACACCTTCGGCCGGCCCTGGCGCAACGGGGCCGCCAACGTGGCCATCGGCGTCGCCGGCTTCGATCCCATGCTCAGCTACGTGGGCCGGGAAGACAGCCACGGCAACATGATGTACACCACGGTCATCGCGGCGGCCGACGAGCTGGCGGCGGCGGCGGAGTTGGTCACGGGGAAGGTCGACGGGGTGCCGGTATCCATCATCAAGGGCTACCGCTACGAACCCCTGGAGGACGCCAGCCTGCAGGCGCTGATCCGCCCGCCGGATAAAGACCTGTTCCGGTAGAATCCCGAGGCAGGTTCAAGAGCCACGTCGCTTCTCTCCATACCTGGTAGGCTTGACTCCCTGATTGATGCTATAATATACATCGATAATGACATCAGAATTGGAGTCCAGTATGGCAGTCGAAACCACCAGAACCACCGTTGCTTTGCCGGCGGATCTCCTGAAGGCGGCCGACGACGCTGTGCGGCATGGGAAGGCCAAGAGCCGCAATGAGTTGCTGGCCCGGTCTCTTCGCCGGGAGTTGGCCGCGTTGGAACGGGCGGCGATCGACGCCGCCTTTGCCGGAATGGCGAACGACGCGGGATACCAGGCGGAAGCCCAGAAGATCGCCGGCCAGTTCGCCGCTTCAGACTGGGAGGCCTTCCGGGCGGGCGAAGAACTGGCGTGAAACGGGGCGAGGTTTACGAAGCAAGCCTCGGTTCCATTGAAGGCTCGGAGCAACGGGGGGCCCGTCCGGTGGTCATCGTCAGCCGGAATGCCATCAACGAGGCAAGCCCGGTGGTCGTTATCGTACCGTTTACTCGATACTGCGGACAACGCATATACCCGAGTCAGGTGGTGCTTCGCGCCCCGGAAGCAGGATTGGACCGGGACTCGGTGGCCATGGCCGAGCAAATCCGGGCGATTGACAAGGGGCGGCTGGGGCAGCTTCGCGGAGCCCTTTCCCCCGCAGGCGTGGAAGGCCTTGACCGGGCGCTCCTGATCGCGTTGGACCTGCCGGGGCAGACCTAGGTTCGACGCCCTAGCCGGAAAGCGGCCTCCCTCCCACTCATCACGTTTCGTCCTCGAACAGGGGCAATTGAAGCTGGAATTCCTCCTGAAATGAGGAGACGCCCACGCCCAGCAGCCGGAAGGTCCGGCCCGGCTCCAGCTCCTGGGACAAGAGCCGCCAGGAGGTATCCAGGATCGTCTGCTCCGAGCCGGTGGGCGCTGGCAGGGTGGCCTGGCGGGTGAAGGTGGTGAAGTCTGCCAACCGGGCCTTCATGGTTACCGTCCTGCCCTGTAGCCCCTTGCGCTCCAGGTGCCGGGACACGTTGCCGGCCAGCCGGGCCAGCTCGGTCCGCAGGAGACCTGACTCGCCGAGGTCGGAAGCGAAGGTGGTCTCGGCGCTCACTGATTTTGTCTCCCGCCCGGTGTGCACCGGCTCCCGGTCCTCCCCCCGGGCCTTGGCCTGGACGCTGGAAGCCCGCACGCCGAAGCAGCGGTTGAACCAGTCCATCGGCTGGGCCGCCAGCTGGCCGATCGTGTCGATCCCCTCCTGGCGCAAGCGCTCCGCCGTCTTGGGGCCGATGCCCCACAGTTTGCCCACAGCCAAGGGCGCCAGAAAGTCCGCCTCCTCCCCCGGCGGCACCACCACCAGGCCGTCCGGCTTGTTCAGGTCGGAGGCGATCTTGGCCACCGATTTGTTGGTGCCCACACCCACGGAGAGGGTCAGGCCCGTCACCTCGTTGACCCGCCGTTTCAAGTCCAAAGCTACCGCCAGGGGCGGCATGCCACCCTCCACCTGGGCGGTAATATCCAGGTACGCCTCGTCCAGGGACAGGGGCTCCACCAGGCCGGTGACCTCGCGGAAAAGCTCCATCACCATGCCGGAGATTTCCTTGTAGCGGCCAAACCGAGCCCGGACGATGATTCCCTGGGGGCACCGGCGCACCGCCGACCGCATGGGCATGGCCGAGTGGACCCCGAACTCCCGGGCTTCGTATGAGGCCGTCGCCACCACGCCCCGGCCCTCCGGGCTCCCGCCGACCATGACCGGCTTGCCCCGCAGGTCCGGGTTGTCCAGCTGCTCCACCGCGGCGTAGAAAGCGTCAAGATCGGCGTGGATTATGTGGCGAACCGGCCGGTCAGCCGATTCCCGAGCTTGAGGGACGTCGTTCATGGCGCGGTCGTCTACCTTCCCCGGACTCCCTGATGAGTCTATTCTACAGCGCCGGCAAGCCCGCGGTCAGCCCGCGCCTTTCAGTAGCCAGCCGCCCGTCGGCCGCGACCTTCCCGCTTTCTGAAGAATCTCGGATGCTGCCCGGCACACTCCTCCAAAGGGGATTGACATAGACTCCGGGTGCGTGGTATAAAAAAGAAACGTTCGTTTTTATAAAGGAACGTTCGTTTTCTTAGAGAGGTGATCCATGCCCAAGGTAACCGAAGCCCACCTGGAGGCTCGACGGCAGCAGGTCCTGGACGCCGCCTCCGCCTGTTTCTCCCGGCAGGGGTTCCACCACACCACCATGCAAGACATCTGCCGGGAAGCGGACCTGAGCCCCGGCGCTGTCTACCGTTACTTCGCCAGCAAAGAAGAGATCATCGCGGCAAGCTGCGAGGACTGCCAGGGGCAAAACCAAGCTTTGATCGAGTCCATCTCCGGACAGAGCGAGGACACCCTGGAACTCCTTGACCTGCTGACCGACGCCGGTTTCGGGCGGTTGGACGATCCCGAGGCCCTAGAGCACATGCGCATGAACATTCAGCTCTGGGCTGAGGCGCTGCGGAGCGCCGATGTCATGGACGGGTTGAGCCGCTCCGTCTTTGACACCTGGCGCAATGCTCTTGCGGGGATCATCCAGCGGGCCCAGCAGCGGGGAGAGGTGAACCCTTCGTTGGAGGCGGGGTCGGCAGGCCAGGTGTTGCTTTCCTCCTGGCTGGGCCTGGTCCTTCAGAAGACCTTCGACCCCCAGGTGGATGTTGCGAATTATGTAGTTGTGCTGAAAGCATTACATGGAGGACGTTTCTGGCTGGGGTCGGAGGCGCAAGCCTAGAAACCTCCCGATCCGAGATTCGCGGTCCCGAACCGCGCCCTTTGGTTCAGAGATATTGCTCGAGGAGCCAAGTCGGAAATGGACCGTCACAGGCAACCGATTCGCGGTATCGAAGTAAAGGGGTGACACTATGTCATTGGACTTCTCCACTGAAGGATTCGCCCGCCGGAGCGCCCGCCGGCCCTGGACCACCATCCTCGTCTGGGTGGGCGTGCTGTTCGCTGCATTTGCTCTGAATACCACTCTCCTTGAGGATGGCCTGACCACGGAGTTCGTCTTTATGAATGACCCCGACTCTAAAGTGGGTTTTGACTTGCTGGAAGACCGGCTGCGAGGTACGGCTGGGACCAACGAGATGGTCATATTTCAGTCGGAGTCCATGACGGTGGACGCTCCGGAGTTCCGAGAGTCCGTGGAAGCCTTGATCGAGGAGTTGGCGGCTTTAGGCCCCGATGTCATTAGGCCCAAAACGTTGTTGAGCTACTACCAAACCGACGCCGAGCCTCTGGTTTCCCAAGACCGCCACACGACGCTTGTGCCCTTTACCATGTCCGGAGACTTCGACGATGCCAGCGACAACATCGACAGGGTCGTAGAAGTGGCCAGGGAGTACCGGGGCCAAGGTGACATGAAAATCCTGATGACCGGCCAGGCTACCGTCGGCCGGGACTTCCGCGAGGTGGCCGACGAGGCCCTCCGGACCGGTGAGATGTTTGGCGTACCAATCGCCCTCGTCATTCTGGTCTTGGTTTTCGGGGCCGTTGTCACCGCCCTGGTGCCTCTGGGGTTGGCCGGGATCTCCATAATTGTCGCCCTTGGCATGGCGGCCTTGCTTGGACAGGTTTTCCAGCTTTCGTTCTTCGTTACCAACATGATAACCATGATCGGGCTCGCCGTCGGTATCGACTACTCGCTGTTTGTGGTCGCCCGCTATCGGGAGGAGCGGGCCAGCGGCCGGGACAAGGCTGAGGCTATCGCCAGGGCGGGGGCGACCGCCGGGCGGGCCGTGTTCTTCAGCGGGGTGACGGTGGTCCTGGCCTTGCTGGGCCTGTTGCTGGTGCGCTCCAACATCATGATGAGCCTGGGAGTCGGTGCTAGTTTCGTGGTGGTTGCCTCCGTTCTGGCCTCGATGACCCTGCTGCCCGCCATACTCAGCCTGGTGGGAGACCGGATCAACCTGCTGTCGATCCCGTGGTTTGGCCGGGCCCGGGCCGGGAGTGACGAGACCAGCCCCGGCGGGTTCTGGGACCGCATCTCGCGGGGAGTCATGCGCCGGCCCGTGGTCAGCCTGCTTTTGGCCGGAGGCCTCTTGGTCGCCGCGGCCGTTTCCTTCTTCGATCTCAACACCGGGTTCGCCGGCGTTTCCGACATGCCTGATAGTGTCCAGTCCAAGGAAGGGTTCCTCGTTCTGGATGCTGAGTTTTTCGCCGGTGAGGTTACCCCGGCCGAAATCGTCATCGACGGCGACATCGGCGCCTCCTCGGTACAGGCCGGGATTCAGGACCTGCGAGCGTTGCTGGCCGGGGACGAGGACTTCGGCAGTCCGCGCCCTCTGGAGGTGAATGACGCAGGAAATCTGGCGCTCCTATCTGTTCCCGTGGCCGGTGATGCCGTTGGCGCCAAGGCCCAAGACGCCATCAAACGGCTTCGCAGGGACTACGTGCCGGCCGCTTTCGCCGGAGTCCCGGCCAACGTCCACGTAACCGGTGAGACTGCGATGAACCTGGACTTCTTCGACCTAGCCAAGGACGCAGCGCCGCTGGTCTTTACCTTCGTTCTCGCGATCAGTTTTCTGTTGCTGACCCTCGTCTTTCGGTCCATCGTCGTGCCCCTCAAGGCCATTATGCTGAACCTCCTCTCGGTGGCGGCAGCCTACGGCATCCTGGTCATGGTGTTTCAGAAAGGCTGGCTGATCGAGGTTTTTGGCTTTCGGCAAGCGGACACGATAGAGGCGTGGCTGCCGCTGTTCCTTTTCGCGGTGCTATTCGGGCTGTCCATGGACTATCACGTCTTCCTCCTGAGCCGCATCCGCGAGCGTTATGACGCTACCCGGGACAACACCGGCTCGGTGGCCTTTGGTATCCGCACCACGGGGAGGCTGATAACCGGCGCCGCGCTGATCATGGTCGCGGTCTTCCTGGCGTTCGCCTCCGGCGACTTGGTCATGTTGCAGCAGATGGGATTCGGCCTGGGGACGGCGATCTTGCTGGACGCGACCATCATACGCGTCGTACTGGTCCCGGCATCCATGCGGTTGTTGGGCAAGTGGAACTGGTACCTTCCCCGGTGGCTCGAATGGATGCCGGACCTGCGGGTGGAACCGGCGGAACCGGCTGCGGCCCCGGCCCCGGCCCCGGTCCCCGCGGGAGCTGGCAACGACTGACTCAGGCTGTTTCTTCCAGTCTCCTCCTGTCCTGAGGAGAGAAGGAATGCGGGGACAACGACTCGGATGGCGGAACCGCTGAAGAACCGCTAGAATATCCGGAACGGCACCCACGTCTCACGGTTCCGTCCGACGGGGCCCCTGCGGTTTCCGCTTCGGTCCCTATTCCAAGGTGCCGCTCCCTGCCTTCATTGATATGAGGGTTGGGGGACAGGAGAAGGCAGCATGGCCACCATAATGGAACAGTATATTGCCAAACATCCGGGCTCGGCGCAGCGGTATGCTGATGCTTCCAAGCTGTTTCCCGGCGGCGTGACCCACGATACCCGGTATGCCCAGCCATTCCCTCTCTACATGACCCACGGGTCCGGACCCCGGAAGTGGGATGTGGACGGCAACGAGTACGTGGACTACGTCTCCGGACACGGAGCGTTGCTCTTGGGCCACTCCCACCCGGCCATCGCCGAGGCGGTATCCAGGCAGATTCTTCGGGGCACCCATCTGGGCGCCTCCACCGACGAAGAGATTCGCTGGGCCCGGGCGATTCAGGCCCTGATGCCCTCGGTGGAGAAGGTGCGCTTCCACAGCTCCGGCACCGAGGCCACACTGATGGCCATGCGGCTGTCCCGGGCCTACACCGGCAAGAACAAGATCATCAAGCTTCAGGACCACTTCCACGGCTGGCACGACTACGCCATGGCCGGGTCCGACCGTTCGGCGCCGGGTATCCCCGAGGCCAGTTGGGGCACTATGGTGGTGCTGCCCCCAGGAGACCTGGCGGCCGTGGAGGATACGCTGAGCCACGACCCGGACATCGCCGGTCTGATCCTGGAGCCCACGGGCGCCCACTACGGGCAGCTGCCCTTCGACACCCCCAACTACTTGAAGGGTCTGAGAGAGCTGACCAGCCGGCACGGGGTGGTGCTGATTTTCGACGAAGTGGTCACAGGTTTTCGAGCCTCCCCCGGTGGGGCCCAGGTCCTTTACGGGGTGCGCCCGGACCTCACCACCATGGCCAAGATCGTGGCTGGGGGCCTGCCGGGTGGCGCGGTGGGCGGACGGGCAGACATCATCGACATGATCGCTCACCGGGGCGACCCGAACTGGGACAACCGCCACCGCATCTCCCATCCGGGCACCTTCAACGCCAACCCCCTGTCGGCTGCAGCCGGCGCTACCTGCCTGGAGATGATCGCTAGCCAGCCCATCAATCAGCTGGCCGACGCCATGGCTGCCCGGCTCAAGGCCGGCCTCAACGAGATCTTTGGCAAGATGGAGGTGCCAGGCCACGCCCACGGCGTCGCATCCATGATTCACGTGGTGCTGGCGGACTGCGACTGCGACCGGGAGACCTGCGCCATGCCCCACGGGAAGATCAGGGAGGCCGTCGGTACCCCGGCGGTAACCGAGCTGAAGCGTGGGCTGCAGAACTCCGGAATAGACATGATGGGACGGGACTCCTTCCTGGTATCGGCCACCCACACCGAGCAGGAGATAGACCAGACGCTGGAAGCTTTCGAAGGCGCCCTCGCAGCGGTCCGGGCCGAGGGTCTGGTGTAGCAGATAGCTATCAGCCGTCAGCTATCAGCCATCAGCGGATACCACGAGCGGGGCGTTGCAACAACCTCTGTGATGGAGCGCCGAACCCCAATCACTTTGCGTGCGCAACGCATCTAACTGTCCTGGCATCTCGTGGGGGGTGTGTGGGGATGGCTGACCGCTGACCGCTGATGGCCAACAATGGAGGACGCCGTGGCAGGCACGTCTTTCGCCGGGAAGACCAGCGCTCCGGAGTTTCCGCTTGGGCTTGAGTGGGTCAATACCGACCGGCCGCTGACCCTCGCCGAGCTGCGGGGCAAGCTGGTGGTGCTGGATTTCTGGACCT
>CAJWBT010000055.1 GCA_913020235.1 uncultured Chloroflexota bacterium | reverse complement strand
AAAAGCGGGGCAAGTGGTATCTCGTGTGGGAAGTCAGGATCACGGACGAGGGCGGTGAGGAGATACTGATTGGCACCTACACCAATTGTGCTTTGCCCGCGGGGCAAAAGGTCCAGTACCGCTAGATAACCTTCGGCCTCAAGGGATAATCATAAAAACTTGGAGGACTGAAATGACTACCGGAGTAGCAAACGTTGCAGACCTTAATGTAGGCGATGAACTTCCGAGCCTTTCCTTTACCATGAGCCTCGGGCACATGCGCCTCTTTTCCGGCTGGCCGGGCTGGGCCCAGCACGGCCGGAACCCGGTGAACCAGCACACGAGCCCCGAAATGGCGGAGAAAGTGGGGCGGCCCGCGCCCATAGTTCAGGGCCTCCAGATGTCCGCCTGCGTGGAGGAGATGCTCATCAACTCCTTCGGCATGGACTGGTTCTCCGGCGGCAAGATCATGGTGTATTACGTCGGAATCACCATCCCTGGGGATGTCATCACCGCCAAGGGCACGGTTATCGAGAAGACCCCCCAAGAGGATGGCAAGACCCGGTTGGAAATGGAAGTTTGGGGAGAGAACCAGCGGGCTGCGAAGGTGACCGTCGGCTTCGCCACCATTACAGTCTAGCCCATATCCGGCTTGGCCCTACGCCCCGGGCCGGGCTTTGCCTCAAGACAAAGTCTCCGAGGAGCGATTTGCCCTCTGTCAATCCGGGGGCGAATCGCCCCTGTTATTCCGGGAGCGAATTGCCCTCTGTCAATCCGGGAGCGAATTGCCCCCTGTCAAGCCTGGGGCGAATTGCCCCCTGTCAAGCCTGGGGCGAATTGCCCCCTGTCAAGCCTGGGGCGAATTGCCCCCTGTCAAGCCTGGGGCGAATTGCCCTCTGTCAATCCGGGAGCGAATTGCTCCCTGTCATTCCGAGGAGCGAATTGCTCCCTGTCATTCCGAGGAGCGAAGCGACGAGGAATCTGGTGCGGGGTCCTTCCATGGCAGCCTGGACCCACCAACCCAGACCCCTCGCTTCGCGCGGGGTGACTCATACCAGGGTAGCTTGAGGCGAGAATCTCAAGCGGGCGCTGGGCCGGTGGCCGGCCACCGGGACGGGCTATCATCAGGCCCGGCCCAATCGGAAAATAGAAGAGGCATCGGGGAATGACCCCCGATGCCTCTTTTGGTGATCCGGACCCTCTTACGCCTTGCTCCGAGGTTTCTTAGCCCTCGTAGGTGCGCTTTTGGCCTATGGACTCGGTCTTGTGGGAGGAGAACTCCTGGGTGATCACCTTCACCTCGGACTCCACTACCACGTTGATGAGGGCGGGCACACCGGCGGCGGCGGCGCGCTCCAGGGCGGGCCGGATGTCTTCCGGCTTTTCCACGCGCTCGCTGTAGCAGCCGTAGGCCGCCGCCATCCCCTCATAGTTGCTGAAGCCCAGGTATCGGCCGGGCTCATCCTTCTTACCGGGCGCCCCGGCGGCCCACCCGGCGTTGTTGCTGATGACGGTGATGACGTTGATCTTGTTGCGAGACATCGAGTCCAGCTCCATGGAGTTGAAACCGAAGGACCCATCGCCGGTGAGCACCAGCACCTGCTTCTCGGGTTTGGCGACCTTTGCCCCGATCCCGAAGGGCAAACCGGTGCCGATGTTGCCGAAGGGGCCGGAGTTCAACCGGCTGCCGGGGTTGAAGCTGGGGATCGACTGGCGGCCGAAGTTCAGGATCTCCTGCCCGTCCACCACCAGGATGGCGTCCCGGTCCAGGAAGTCCCTCACCTCTTTGCAGAGCCGGAGGGGATGGATGGGGACGGCGTCGCTCTCCATCTGGACCTCTTGCCGCTCTTTGGTTGCGGTGTCCTGGGCGCGAAGCTCGCCGATCCACTCGGCACTCGCGCCCTTTCGCCGGTCCCCTATTGCTTCCGTAAGCTGCTGGAAGACTACCTTGCAGTCGCCGACGATGCCGACGTCCACCGCCCGGTTGTGGCCAATCTCCGATGCGTCGATGTCCACCTGGATTACTTTGGCGTCGCCGTTGAGCCTGGGGGCCTGGGCGAAGGCCAGCATGTAGTTGAACCGGGTGCCCATGACCAGAATGACGTCGGCCTCCCTGAAGGCTTTGGAGCGGGCGGCCACGAAGCTCAGATCGTGGTCGTCGGAGACGATCCCTCTGGTCTGGGGCATGGTAAAGAACGGGATGTTGGTCTTCTCCACGAACTCCTGGAACTCGGGGCCCGACTGGGACCAGAAGGTGCCGGTACCGGCAATGATAATCGGCTTCTTGGCCTTGGACAGGATCTCCGCCGCTTCCTTGATCTGGGCGGGGTCCCCGCCGGGCCGGGCAGCGGTCCTGGTCCCGGTGGGGTAGACGACGCTATCCTCATCTACGGGGTCCGACAGGATGTCCGAGGGCAGGTCTATGTATGCGGGCCCCGGCCTCCCGGTCGTCACCGCTCGGAAGGCAGTGCTCACCACCTCAGGTATACGTTTGGCGTCGATGACGCGCTCCGCCCACTTGCTGACCGGCTTGAAGATCGCCACCTGGTCAATCTCCTGGAAGCCGCCCTTGCCGAAGAGGACCGCGGCGCTGGCTCCTCCCAGCAGTATTACGGGCGCGCAGTCTGTCAGGGCGTTGGCCATGCTGGTCACCGCGTTGGTCGTCCCTGGCCCCGAGGCGGTAACGAAGATGCCCGGCTTGCCGGTCACCCGGGCGTAAGCGTGGGCCTCAAAACCTGCGGCCTGTTCGTGCCGGCAATCGACACATCTGATGCCAAGCTTGTCGGCAGCCACGATGATGGGCGTAATTGGGCCACCGGTGAGGAAGAAGATGGTATCCACTCCCTCATTCTTCAGCGCCCTGGCGGTTATGATGGATCCATTGGTTTCAGCCATACTTCCTCCTTACCACAGATGAAGCTCCCAGATCGTTACTAAGTTGTCGCCTCAGGTTAGCAGCTACGGGCCCGGCGCCCACGCCGCGGACTCCCCTTAGCTGGGGAATAGGAGTTCCGGTGAGGGTTGCGACAATCAGCGATATATAGGCTCAGCCCCGGCTCATTCTATCCTCGCTGTTCCTGGCGGCAAGTGCCAAAGGGTACTGGTTTCAAACAGCCTTTGGCCTCTGCAGCCAATGCGCGTGGCCGGGTGCTACCCGGACTCCAAGCGCCGGCCGGAACGGAATCGAGCCCCACGGTTCGTTCGACAGTGTACATTGGGAATACCGGGAGCGCAACCCGTTGCGCCGCAACCCGCTGCCCGCCGAGCCAGGTTTCTTGCAGGCCCAAGAAATCCGAGTCTCCAAAGTGCCGGTTTCGCTCCCGTGTTGGTGCCTATGCCGATTGACCGGGAAACCCGCCGGGAGCGGCTTGAGCCGGGGCGTTCTCACCACCAGCGGCGCATATTCTTGGTGGGCGGACCCGGATGCCGGGGCCAGGCGGACGCCCAACTGGTCCTGAACGCTGAAAATGAGAGCCCCTCTGCCCCTGTAGGTGCAGCACCCTCTTGTACTAAGTCAACCTGAAACTGATACATGTCGTTCTGAGTGAAGCGAAGAATCTCGTTGTTACGCTGAGATTCTTCGTCGCTCCGCTCCTCAGAATGACATCCTGTTAAAACCAAGTTGACTGAGAACTAGTCTAGTGTCTCGTAAATGGGTTGATACCCGGTCCGTCATCCCGGCCCTTCCGCGGAAGCTGGATCCAGCTAACGCCTCTCTGGATTCCGGCTTGCGCCGGAAAGACGAGCGTGGGGAGGGAATGTCTCACAATTTCGCCGATGTAAAACTACTTACAAGACAGTACACCAGATGGCTATATGACCTCTTCTGCCTGCAACGTCGCGAACTCTTCTTTCGAAACGTCCAGGATGCCGCAATAGACTTCCTCGTTATGCTGGCCCAAAAGAGGGCAGGGCATACGGATGGAGCCCGGAGTCTTGGAGAGCTTGGGGAACACACCCACCAAGGGGAGAACGCCTTTTCCGTGGTGGTCCACCTCCACCAGCATCTCCCGGGCCCGGACTTGCGGGTCCTCCAGCACGTCCGCCACCTCGTTGACCCTGCCGTAGGGAAGCTCTGCCTCGCCCAAGATGGCCTCCAGGGCGTCGGCGGTCAGGGTGCTGGTCCATTGGGTCACCATAGCGTTCAGTTCATTTCGGTGTTCCATGCGCCCGCCTCGTGAATTGTAGCGTGGGTCGTCGGCCATCTCCGGCTTGCCCATGAGCCCGCATATGCGCGGAAAATGGCTGGCGTCGTGGGCGAAGATGTACACGAGCTTGCCGTCGGCTGTCGGGAAAGCATCGGCCGGACCGGCGCCGGCGCTGTTAGATCCTTCGCGCTTCATTCCCATGCCCAGGTATTGGCGCATGAGGGTGTAGCCCATCAGCACCAACTGGCCCTCGAGAAGGGAGACGTCGACGTGCTGTCCTTCGCCGGTGCTCCTCTTGTGGTAGAGGGCCAGGATCGCTCCCATGGCCCCGAAGAAGCCGGCAGTGGAGTCGGCGATAGCGGGCCCGACCCTGACCCCTGGGCGGTCGTCGTACCCCGTGACGGCCATTATGCCGCTCATAGCTTGGGCCACCGTATCGAAGGCAGCGCGCTTGGCGTAGGGCCCGGTCTGTCCGAAACCCGAGCTGGACACCATGATAATGCCGGGGTTTATCTCGGATACTTCTTCGTAGGAGAAGCCCAGGCGGGCCATGACGCCGGGGCGAAAGTTCTCCACCAGCACGTCCGACTGTTTGATCAATCCGCGCAGCAGGTCCTTCCCTTTCTCCGTCTTGAGGTTGAGCGTCGCGCTCCTCTTGTTGCGGTTGTAGGCGGCAAAATAGACGGAGAGGCCGTCTATGGCAGGTGAGTTCTGACGGGCGTGGTCGCCGCCGCCGGGCTCCTCCAACTTGATCACTTCGGCTCCCATGTCGCCCAGAATCATGGTACAGATGGGCCCAGCCTGGAACCGGGTCAAGTCCAATACCTTGATCCCTACGAGGGGGCCTCCGTTCTCCTCGTTGCTGCCGTTCACCATTCCCCCTCCTCGGCAGAAACCCTCGGTCGAGCTACGTTCTGGCCGACGGGGGCTTCCATCTGCCGCGCAATAATTCCACGCCCTCACCTCGGCCCATCTCCAGTTGGGAAAGGGGTGCCCGAAGGCCGGGGTGAGGGCTGTCGTTTCTGTGCGAGCCTGCGGCGAACCCCAGGTATCGCCGCCATGGATGGGGGATTGGCCTGCGGTGGCCTGGAGGCCAGCCAGGCTCCTCTACGCGGCTATATGACCCCTTCAGACTTCAGCGTCGCGAACTCTTCTTTCGAAACGTCCAGGATGCCGCAGTAGATCTCCTCGTTGTGCTGGCCCAGCAGAGGGCTGGGCATCCGGATCGACCCCGGCGTCTTGGACAGCTTGGGAAGCACGCCCACCAGGGGGAGAGTGCCCTTGCCGTGGTGTTCCACCTGCACCAGCATGTCCCGGGCCTGGACTTGCGGGTCTTTCATCACGTCCTCCACTTCGTTGACCCGGCCGTAGGCAAGCCCCGCCTCGCCCAAGATCGCCTCCAAGGCGTCGGCGGTCACGGTGGAGGTCCACTGGCCCACCAGATCGTTGATCTCTTCCCGGTTTTTCGTGCGCCCGGGCCGGTCGTGGAAGCGTGGGTCATCAGCCAGCTCCGGCTGGCCCATGAGCTGGCATAGCCGGGGGAAGTGGCTAGAGTCCTGGGCGAAGATGTAGACGTATTTGCCGTCCGAGGTTGGGTAGGCGGCCGCCGGCGAGGCGCCGGTGCTCTGACTGCCGGTTCGCCCCACTTTGAAGCCCATGAACTGGCGCATGATGGTGTAGCCCATCAGCGCCACCTGGCCCTCCAGAAGGGAGATGTCCACGAACTGTCCCTCGCCGGTCCTCTGCTTGTGGTAGAGGGCCAGGATTGTGCCTATTACGCCGAAGAAGCCGGCCGTGGAGTCGGCGACGGCGGGCCCGACCCTGGCCGGCGGGCGGTCGTCGAAGCCCGTCACGCTCATGAGGCCGCTCATGGCCTGGGCCACCGTGTCGAAGCCCGCGCGCTGGGCGTAGGGGCCGGTCTGTCCGAATCCCGAGCTGGAAACCATGATGATACCGGGGTTTAGCTTGGAGACGTCTTCGTAGGAGAATCCCAGGCGGGCCATGACGCCGGGGCGGAAGTTCTCCACAAGCACGTCCGCCCACTGGACCAGCCTTCTAAACAGCTCCTTGCCCTTCTCCGACTTGAGATTCAGGGTGGCGCTCTTCTTGTTGCGGTTGTAGGCGGCGAAAAAAGCGGAGAGGCCCTCTATGCTAGGGTCGTTGTCCCGGCCGTGGTCGCCTGCGCGGGGTTCCTCCACCTTGAGCACATCCGCGCCCATGTCGCCCAGCATCATGGTGCAGATGGGCCCCGCCTGGTAGTGGGTCAGGTCCACTACTTTGACGCCTACCAGGGGTCCTTCGTTCTCATTCGTGATGCCGCTTGCCATGTTCCCTCCTTGGCCAATTAAGGACATCGCTCCAACCGGCTAGATAACCCCTTCCTCCCTGAGGGTTTTCAATTCCTCTTTGGGAAGGTCCAACAGGCCGCAGTAGACCTCTTCGTTATGCTGGCCCAGCAACGGGCACGGGGTGCGGATGGACCCCGGAGACTTGGAAAGCCTGGGGGCCACGTTCACCAGGGGGAGGGTGCCCTTTCCGTAGTGGTCCACCGAAACCAGCGATTCCTGGGCGAGGATGTGGGGGTCCGCCAGCACCTCCTCCAGTTCGTTGACCCTGCCGAAGGGAAGTCCGGCCTCGAGGAGGATCGCTTCCAGGGCGTCGGCGGTCAGGGTGCTGGTCCACTGGGCCACCATATCGTTTAGCACGTGCCGCTGTTCAAACCGTTTTACCCGCGTGCTATAGCGGGGGTCATCGGCCATCTCCGGCCTGCCCGCGAGCCGGCATATCTTGGGGAAGTGGGAGCCATCGTGGCCGAAGATGAAGACGAATCTACCGTCTCCCGTCGGGTAGGAATCCGCCGGCGCTACCTGGGCAACTCCGGGCTTCATTTCCTCGCCCATGAACGCCCGCATAAGAGGGTAGGCCATCATCATGAGCTGGCCGTCCAGGAGCGAGACATCCACGAACTGCCCCTCGCCGGTTTTCTGCTTGTGGAACAGGGCGAGGACCGTGCCCAGGGCACCGAAGAAGCCGCCCGTGGAGTCGGCGATGGCGGGACCCGCCCGTGTCGGAAGGCCGCCCTCCTGGCCGGTGATGCTCATCACCCCGCTCATGGCCTGGGCCACCATGTCGAAGGACGCGCGGGCCGAGTAAGGGCCCTTTTGCCCGAAGCCCGAGGTGGCCACAACGATGATGCTAGGGTTCATCTGGCACATCTCATCGTAAGATAATCCGAGGCGGGCCATGACTCCGGGGCGGAAGTTCTCCACCACCACGTCCCCCCACCGGACCAGCCCGGCCATGATCTGCTTGCCCCGCTCCGTCTTGAGGTTCAGGGTGACGCTCTTCTTGTTGCGGTTGTAGGCGGCGAAAAAACAGGCGAGGCCGTCGATGGCGGGCTCGTAGTCCCGGCCATGGTCGCCGCTGCCGGGCTCCTCCACCTTGATTACCTCCGCTCCCATGTCCCCCAATAGCATGGTGCAGATGGGTCCTGCCTGGAAGCGCGTCAGGTCCACCACTTTGATGCCATCCAGGGGGCCTTTGCTGCCGTTACTGCCGTTGCTGCTTCCGGTCACCATATTCCCTCCCAGGCAGAAGCTCCGGCCAGGTCCGGACCTGGCCGGAGGGGGCTCTCAGCTTTCCGGGTAATAATACCACGCTTCGGGACGGCCTGGGCTGAATACCGGCGAGGCTCTGACGAGTCCATCAATCGTGGGCCGGCCGGCGGTGGGCAGTCTCGCGTTGCCGAGCACCGGGTGGATGTGGCCAGAGACGGACCAGCCCCTTGCGGGACCGGCGCCGCAAGTGGTACAAAGGCGGAGGGCAGGACGGGTGCGGCTACTTGCCAAGTGGAGACCGGTAACGGTGAGGAATGGGAAGACCCAACTGGTATGCTGAACACCCGCCCGCATGTACCTGCGCAAACTGCGAGGAGAAGCGGGCAATACTTCGAGAGCATGGCCCGAAGATCGGCCGGAACGAGAAGTGTCCCTGCGAGAGTGGCAAGAAATATAAGAGATGCCACGGTAGATAAAAACGGTAGATGAAATCCGGCGTTCATCAACGAACGACGGAGTGGGTTCGCCAAATAGTCGCGGCCAGGGCCCCCGGCATGGGCGCACCCGAGGGCGCTGGGCAGAAGTTGACAGTGCCCCGTCCGGGGGATACCGTTGGACCCATCACCGGAGGCTCCTTCAATCTAGGTGCGGGCCAGGCGCGGGCAAGTTGATGTCAGGGAAGTCGACTGGAGCAGGTTAGGAGGTTGGCATGGCCGATCAGCCGGTACTTCTGGAAAAGCTCGAAGAGGGCCGCATCTGGGTCATCACTTTGAACCGGCCCGAGAGGTTGAACGCCATCAGTGGGGCCTTGCGGCACGCGCTGTACGAGTACTGGGAGGCGTTCGGCAAGGATCACGACGCCCGGGTGGCCATTATCACCGGAGCGGGCGACCGGTCCTTCTGCGCGGGCATGGACCTGAGGGAACGGGCGGAGTATGACGCCAGGGGCGAGACGCCTCCTACCTTCCGAACCGTGAACCCCGTCAACGAGACCCTTGAGGTGTGGAAACCCGTCATCGCCGCCATCAACGGCTATTCCCTGGCCGGCGGTTTCAACCTCGCTCTTCAATGCGATATTCGCATCGCCGCGGAGCACGCCGAGTTCGGCATCCCAGAGGTACGCTGGAACCTGGGGGCTTCCTGGATCCAGATCCTTCCCCGGCTCATCGGGATGGGCCATGCCCTGGAGTTGGCGATGTGGGGAGACAAGCGAATCTCGGCACAGCGTGCCTATGAGATGGGCTTCGTGAACAAGGTGGTCCCCAAGGAGAAGCTGATGGAGGAGGCCATGGACTGGGCCAAGCGGGCTATCTCCCTGGCCCCTCGCTCCATGGCCAACTTGAAACAGATCCTCCACCGGTCGTACTACATGGGACCCATGGAGGCCCGGGCTTTTGGCCAAGCCCTGGAGCGGAACCTGGTGGGCATGGAGGACAGCATCGAAGGCCCGAAGGCATTCTCCGAGAAACGCCTGCCCGTGTTCAAGAACCGGTAGCTTACGGAAGGGGGACCGGAGTACGCTCCCCCTCTCGAATCCGGCATACCGTGGCTCAGCCGACACCCCGCTGCCGTCATGGGCGAAGGGTCTTTGGGTAGGGTTCCCTTGAAACTCTCCCGAAGACGATCGCTCTGGCAGGACGTCGATTGGGCGACATGACATTGATGCCTTCGGGTTGGTGGAGAGCAGCGAGGCGGCACGGCTGCTGAATCAGCGGGCAGACCTGCACCGGAGCAAACTTGAACAGGAGGCGTGGCTATGGAAAAGGCGTTGGACGGCGTCCGGATAATTGACATGACCCACAATCAGGCGGGGCCATCGTGTGCGCAGATACTGGCGTGGCTCGGCGCCGACGTCATCAAGTTGGAGGAGCCCGAACAAGGTGACATAGCCCGCACCAACATGCGGGATTTGCCTGATAGTGACAGCCTTTTCTTTCTCATGCTGAACGCCAACAAGCGGAGCCTGACCGTCAACCTCAAGACGGAGCAGGGCAAGGAGATATTCAGGGCATTGCTGAAGACCTCCGACGTGCTGGTGGAGAATTTCGGTCCCGGCGCCCTGGACCGTCTGGGCTTCGGCTTCGATGCCTTGCATCAGCTAAACCCACGGCTCATCTACACCTCCATAAAGGGTTTCGGCACCTACGGTCCCTACAGCTCTTTCAAGAGCTACGAACCGATTGCTCAAGCCACCGGCGGAGCCATGAGCACCACCGGCACCCCGGAGACGCCGCCCTTCCTCAACGGCGCAGGCATAGGCGACTCCGGAACCGGCATGCACGCCGTCATCGGTGTTCTGGCAGCGTTGGAGCAGCGCCACACTACGGGTAAGGGCCAGAAGGTGGAGGTCTCCATGCAGGACGCCGTGTTCAACCTGATGAGGATTCGGATTCGGGACCACCAGCGGTTTGGCGAAACGGTGGGCCGGTCTGGTAACCACATGGGCTCCAACGTGCCCAGCA
>CAJWBT010000054.1 GCA_913020235.1 uncultured Chloroflexota bacterium | reverse complement strand
ATCCTGAGCACCGAGCCCCAGATGGAAGACTATTTGCAGCAGGGGGGGATCGATAATGCCGAGGTCTTCCTTGCCCTGTCCGGCGACGACCACCAGAACGCCCTGGCAGCCCAGATAGCCCTCCACATCTTCAACGTGCCCAAGGTAGTATGCCACCTGGACAACCCCCAAATGCAGATCCTTTACTCCGGGTTGGGCCTAGACGTGGTTGGCTACTCCGTCGGCTTGCTCCAGGATATTCGTCAAGCCATTGGGAGTTGACGCGAGGCCTCAATGTACGTGGTGATCGTGGGTTGCAGCGAGGTGGGCTACCACCTCACCAAGGCGCTGTTGGCTTCAGGCCACGAGGTAGTGGTCCTGGAGAAAGACCGTGACCGCTATCAGCTTCTGAGCGACGAGCTGGGAAGTGTCGCCTTCCCAGGAGACGGAACCGACGAACGGACCCTGCGGCAAGCCGGGGTCTCCCGGGCAGAGATTCTGATCGCCGTAACCGGCCGAGACGAGACCAACCTGGTCATCTGTCAAATGACCAAGCACATCTTCCAGGTGCCCCGCACCATGGCCCTGATCAAAGACCCCAAGAATGAGCCGATCTTCCATATCCTGGGTGTAGACGTGGTGGTCAACGCCATCCACCAGATCTTGGCCAGTTTCGAGGAAGGAGTCCCCGGCCGGCCCCTGGTCCACCTGATGAACCTGCGGGTGCCCGGCATGGAGATGGTCAGCGTCTCCATTCCGGACGGCGCCGCCATCGTTGGCAGCCGGCTGGAAGAGGTAGAGCTGCCGCCCCGCAGCTTCATTTCCCTGGTGGTCAAGAAAACCGGGGCTGAACTCCCCTCCGCCGGCCTGGTGCTGGAGGCACAAGACGAGTTGGTTGCGGTTACCCCCACCGGCGAGGAACAGACTCTGTACGATATCCTGACCGGGTTGCCGTGATGGCCAAGCGTATCGGTTTTCTGGGCCCGGCCGGCACTTATACCGAGGAGGCTGCACTCCTCTACGACTCGGACGCCGACCTTCAGCCATTCCCAACTATCGCCGCCGTGGGGCTGGCCGTTTCGTCGGGAACCACCGATCAGGGAGTGGTTCCCATTGAGAACAGTCTGGAAGGCTCGGTGACATTTACCCTGGACTTGCTAATCCGGGAGTCCGGCCTGTCCATATTTGAAGAAGTAGTGTTGCCCATAAACCACTACCTGATGGCCAAGCCCGGCACCCGCGTCGCCGACATCCAGGTAGTCTACTCCCACCCTCAGTCATTGGCCCAATGCCGGGAGTTTCTGGAGCGGCGCTTTCCCAACGTTCAGCAGGTGGCTTCCCTGAGCAACTCGGCGGCGGTCTCCGACATGAAAGATAGCAGCTTGCCGGCAGTCGCCATTGCACCGAAGCGGGCCGCCGATCTTTACGGCGCGGAGATTCTCGACAAAGACATTCAGGACGTGGCCAACAATGTCACCAGGTTTGCCGTGCTGGCCCGGCAGGACCATCTTCCCACCGGCGACGACAAAACCTCTATCTGTTTCTCTTTCCAGCAAGACGCACCCGGCGTGCTGTACCGGTCCATGGGCGAGTTCGCCACGCGTAACATCAACCTGATGAAGATTGAATCCCGTCCCACAAAACAGTCGTTGGGGGAATACATCTTCTTGATCGACTGCGCGGGCCACCGCGACGACCCCCTGGTCCGGGAAGCCCTCGAGGCTCTTAGCCGCACGGTGAGCATGCTGAAGGTGCTCGGGTCTTACCCCCGCTGGGACCGCGGGGGCTCCAAATAATGCTGGCCCTTCCCAGCCGCCGCCGCTAACACTGCACCTTACAACTGACGCCCCACCCACTTAGCTGCGAACCGGTCTGCGAAGGGCCAGCCGAATCAGGCCCTGGTAAAGACCTTGGTTGCCTTCCATTGCACCTGGGACCCGCGCTGGTTCCGGACCCCAGAGGGTGACTCCAGGACCTGCTCACCCCTAATTAAACGGACTAGCCGGGAGTTCCCGCCTGCCAATCCGTGATCCCTTCAAGGGCCTCCTCGCCCTCTTCACCCCGCATATTCCGCCGCAGGGTACTCACGTATTCGATTGCCTTCTGCCTTAGCTCGCCGGCTTGGACCGCCACAACCCGTCGGCTATCTTGTCCCAAGCTTGGGCGCCCACAACAACCCGACTATCGTCCCAACCGCTGCTCCAACGAGCAATCCAGAAATTAGACTACTGGACTTCCCCATCTTCGCTCCTCCTTTCCTCGGACCGAAACCCCGGCACCAACCCCACCAGGTATTTCACCAACTCCAAAAGGGCGGGAAGATTACTCAAAGGGCGCGCTACGCGCTCCGCGAAGATGTCCGAAATCACCTCAAGGTTTTGAGCGGTCCGCCGCAGCGGGCGGTACAGGCGAAACATCAGCAACCCACCCACCAAGGCCACCACCGTGAACACGACAGTGAAAACGATTACAAAGATGTCTCTGATTGTAGCTATCGTCTCGATGCGGCCGCTCTACGTGTTGTTTTAAATTTTTCTTATACCATACCCAAAGTTTACCAGCTAGACCGATATTATGTCAACAGTGCTTTGCCCGGCTTTTGGTATGAATCACCCAACCGTGGAGGTGGGCCGGCAAGCTTGCGAAGGGCCGTAACGTGGAGCACAAGAGCGGCTTCCTCCGGGCCGTTCACGGCGCAAAGCTCGACCGGGCCTGGACTCCCCAGCGCCCGCCGAGACACGTCATGATCCATAGTGACCGGAAGGTCGCGATCTTGCCGCCGTTCTTGTCACATCGGGTGAACTGGATGAACACATGCACCTTTTTGTCGGAGCTGTGGATCACCTCTTTGGAGTCGAGAACGGAGTGGTCCCAATCAGGCCCCGCGCGAGATGAGAAGTCGCGCAGATATGACTTCTCCAGATCGTCCAGGGTAGTGTAGATGGCGACTCCCTCGCCGGAGATCCGAATGTGGGGTAGGTTGATGTTCTCATACAGAGCCTTCGAGTCACCCGCATTCAGGGCAGCGAAGAAGGCGTCCAACGCCTGGAGCGCGGGCTCCTCGCTTGCCGGCCGACGATTCACCATCATGGTCGCCTCCTTCGTGAGCTAGGTTAGCTGTACGGACGATGCGCGAAGATCGGAGGGGGTTGATCGCCCGTGACAATTCCGCTACCCGGACGATTCCCAGGTTCGGCCGACGGCATGCACCGGGTCTATCGCGGGTCTAGGCGGGTTGAAGGCCGGCCCCAAGAGGAGAATCCAATCAAGAGCCGGGCGGCCTGAAAGACTCGGCGTTGTCTACGGGGGCGTATCCCAGTAACCGCTGGGCCCTGGGGGTGTCGTAGATCTTCCAGGTGTTGCCTGATGCGGCGAAGAAGATCTCATATTGGGTGTCCTTCGCCTCGATGCACAGCTCCACCAGTTGGGCCAGGTCACGGTGGCTGAGCCAGCTGACGTAGCTGCGCGGGTCGGCGCCGGGCCGGTCCTCTCGGCCCATCGTGCCCAAACGAAGACAGATGACCGACAACCCGTACTCTTCCGAGTAGTAACGTCCCAGGGCCTCGCCGAATATCTTGCTGACCGCGTAGGGGCCATCGGGCCTGACGGGCATCTCGTGGGTCACAAGGGGCACCTGATCTGGCTTGAGATCGGCGTAGGTGCCTTGGGCGATGGCGGTGTAGGGGTGCTCCCCCTCGTACTTTCCGTCGACGTGCATCGAGCTGAAAAAGACCACTCTTTTCGCCCCGCCCTGCCGGGCAGCCTCGTATACGTTGGCCGTGGCAACGACGTTGTCGGGGATGAGGATGTCCCACCAGATGTCCGGCGTATGCCTGGGCTCCGCCGCCATGTGGACCACCACGTCCGCCCCCTGGAAAGCGGGAAGAATGGCGGGCAGGTCTGTCAGGTCAGCGACGATGGAGTCGGAATGGGTTCCTGCCACCCGGTCCACACCCTTCACATGGTACTTGCTCCCCAGCTCGCGCCGCAGAATAGTGCCGATGCGGCCGGCCGACCCCGTGAAGAGAACTGTCTTTCTGTCTTGCATGAAACACCTGCCCGTGCCCGTTCCGTTCTCCCCTGAAGACTAGCCGCGGCCCTCTGCCCTGTCAACCCTGACCGCCCAGCGCGGGCCGCCCGTGGGGCGGGCAACGCTGAAGGCCCCACCAATAGCGCAGGGACACTCGGAGGGCGCCCAGTTGCCAGACTTCACCACCTCCTGCCCCGCCAGATCTGCGCTTCCGGTTGTGGGCGTCCTCCTGTCGCGCCAGGAAGCCGACCGCATTCCTGGTTTTGGTGTTAGGATAACCGGCGGAGTTCCGGATATTCATTGCCGGGAGCGCCGGAACCAAAGAGGCCGAGAGAATCAGGATCGATTTCTCAAGGGACTCCGCGTTCTCTGCGGTCCTGAACTTGCCGCCGGCGCTAACCACACAAGCAACCTCAGAAGAGATAGTTTGCCCGAGATTCTGTTATTAGCCGCTATTGTCCTAGCCGCCTTCATCGGATTTACCATGGCGGGCATGACCGGGTTCGGTGGAGGCATGACCACGCTGCCCGTGCTGGTCTGGGCCTTCGGGATACGGGAGGCTATACCGCTGTTAGCCATAACCCAGGTGCTTGGCAGCATCTCGAGGTCGTGGCTCAATCGGGACGAGATATCCTGGCCCGTGGCGAAGTGGTTTACCATGGGCGCAATGCCACCGGCGGCGTTGGGCAGTCTGCTTTTCGTCGCCATCCCCACTTCGATCCTGGTCCGGGTCCTGGGGGCCGCACTGATCCTTATCGTCGTGCTGCCGCAAATCCCGCGTGGACCGAAGATCAGAATGACGTTGAGGGCATTTGCTCCCATTGGGGCGACCGCCGGATTCCTCTCGGCGGTTCTTGGAATCCCCGGACCATTCTACGCACCATTCTATTTGGCCTACGGTCTTTCGCCCAGATCGTATATCGGCACCTCATCCGTGGGAATGTTTATGGTGCAGATACCCAAGCTCGCTGTTTTCGGCGGCAACGGCCTGCTGGATGCCCAGGCGGTATCCGCTGGAGTTGCCCTTGGGATGGTCGCGTTCTTGGCGTCATACCTGGGTGAACGGATCCAGCGGCGGATACCTCAGAGGCTGTTCCCCGTTATTATCAACTTCATGCTAATCGCAGTTGGCGTACTTTTTGTGGTGCAGGGTTGAGATCACCTGGAGCTTGCCGCCCCAGGTATCCATTTGGTTTCGAAGATCAATACCCCTTCGCTCAGGAGGACCGGTTCTAGCAGCCCCTTCTCCGCCATTCGGGAAAACTTCACCAGCCCCGGCCTGCTGTAGTAGATCCGCTCCAACTCGCCGACTACGATGTATTTGACCTCGTACTGTCGCAGCAGTGCCTCGGCCCGTTCCGGGCTGGTGGTCTCGTACATCTCCCGTACATGGGCCGCCCGGACCCCGATCTCGCTTTGATAGTCCCAGCGCTGCTGTATTTGGTGCCACGGCCAGCCCAGCACCGTGGGCAGGCCGGTGTAGTTGGCGATCCGGGAACTCCAGCGGTACTGCTCGTTATGGGCCTCCAGCACCACCGGGGTGCCGGCAACGTTGTCTTGCAGCCACCGGATGGCCTCCAGGTCGGCCTTGAGCCCGAAGGGCTGCTCCTTCTCCCGATGAACCGCCTGCTCCATGTAGGCGGTGCCGTCCAGGGTCGTTGGTCCGGAATTGAACCGGTCGCCCACCCGAGCCCGCGCTCCCAACACGGTGTAGATCAGGCTGGACCCAATGAGCAGCACCAGCACCGCCATCCAGGCGCCCTTCCACCAGTTCCAGCGCCGGAACGCCCCCTGGGACCCCAGGTACCAGAACATGTACGCCGACACGATGCTGAGCAGCACCCAAACTTCCAAGTAGTACTTGAAGAAGGTGTTCATCCGGCCGATGTCGCCCTGCACGCGTACCAGGTCGACCCCGATGGCGATAGCCAGGGCCATGCCCAGCAAGACCAGCGGCACGGAAGCGAAGGGACGGTCCCGGTCCTGGGACTTCAAGACTCCTACAGCAACCGTGCCGGCAAGCACCAGGAATCCCAGGAGCATTACCGCCGTCCAGTATCCTGTCGCCGCCAGCAGCACCGCGGCCATCAACGCGAGGGCCAGGCCGGCTTTTGGCCAGGACAGATCGAACCCACCGCCTCCGGACCCAGCGGCCGGCTCACGTGTGGCCGGCGGCCGGACCCTGATGCCCGGTACCGCCCCCTTTAGAACGAAACGAGCCTGGTAGACCAGGAAAGTGGCGATTATGAAGAGGAACAGGCCGTGGATGCCCAAGAACCGGTCGATGGAGGTCCGCCACTTGGAGGCCTCCAGCCCGGTGTTGAACGCCTCGTAGGATTGGTGGAATGGCATGAAGGCCAGAAGGCTCAGCGACACCACGCCGGCGGTCAAGCTGACCAGCAGCGCCACCCTTACGGAGACGGGCCCCGGCTTGAAGTAGACGGCCAGGCCCAGCAGGGCCAGCGTGAGCAGCAGATACGATGGGTAGTCCCAGCTGTTGATGACCCACAGCGCCCCCAGGGCCAAGGACAGCGCGCCGGCCGCGGCCACGGTCCAGAGCCACCCATTATTTCTCAGCCCCACCACCAGATTCAGCCCCAGTCCGATGACCAGCAGGGTGAAGGGAATCACCATCATGTGGGCGTGAAGGTCGGCGAACAGAAAGGTGAAGAAGGGGAACTCGGTGATGTGCGAGGACATGTCGGGAAAGTCCGGTATCTTGTCCGGCACCCAGAAGAGCAGCGGCGAGGGGTCGAAATTCTCCTGGAAGGGCAGCATGCGGCTGCTTCGCCAGAAGTCGAAGGGGGGAAAGCTTCGGCCGTCCGCAAGCTTGTACCAGGTCCCATGGACGATCTGGACCATGCCGTCGAGATTGCCGATGACCGCGGTGAACAGCCCGGCCAGCAACCCGGCGCCGGTCGGGGTCCACAGGGTCCACCGCCGGCGTGGGCTTCGGGCCTCCCCGCCGGCGGAGCCGTCTTCTGAAAACTCTGTGCCCTGAGCCCGGCGCACCCCTTCGGCCAGGTTGTACACCAAGGAGTAGGCGCCGGTGACGGTCAGGGCGAAGAACAGCGGCACCGCCAGGTTGAAGGCCGTGGTGGGCAGGATTCCGGTGACCCGGATCAGGCCGGCCAGCACGAAATAGCCCCAATAGTAGTAGTTCAGATAGCCCCCGGCAAACCAGGGGTCGAATGGGGGCAGCGACGTGGAGCGCACCACCGCGTTCAGGTACGCCAGTTCCATCGGCTTCTCGCCGCCCCGCCAGGGATGCCACAGGTCTGGGTTGGCGGCGCGGATGGCCGCGAAGGCCAGGAAGGCGGCGATGAACAGCACCTCTCCCAGGAGGAGCAGCCGCCAATGTCTGGCCAAGAACTGCCTGATCTCTTCCCAACGGGTAAACAGCACCAGTGCCGATAGCGAGCCGATGGTCAGGAACCCGATCAGGATCGCGGTGCGGGAAAAGTCGACCCACCCCAAGCTCACCAGCAGCCAGGTGACGTAGCTGACTCCCAGCAATCCCAGCACCCGGGCCAGGACGATACCCCGGTCGGGCAAGGGCCGGAAGATGAACATGGCCAGGGGCAGGGCCACCAGGTACGCCAACTCCACCACCAGGAGCCAGGCCAGGACGGGAACGCTGTTGGTCCAGCTCTCCCGGTGCACGATGTCCGACCAGGTGCCGCCGCCTTGCTGGACCGCCCTTTCCTCCGCCGACAGCATGAGCCCCGGGGCCGGGGGGGGAGGCTCCCGGGCCGGCCCGCCTACTAGCCGGCGGCCCAGCTCCTCCTCAGTCAGGCCCCCTTCGTTGTAAAACACCAGCACCTGGGGGTGATCGTATCCGACAACGTTGTCATCGGCGTAGCCCAGGTTCAGGGTGAGCGATGCCGATTGGGCGGAGACCCGCGGCTCCGGCCGGGCCAGTCCGGCACGCCCAAAGGGGTCATCGCGAAAAGCCACGCCGGCCAGTTCCGGAAACGAGGTAAAAGTCCTCTCCAGGCGGTAGCCCAGCCCGCCGGCAAAAAGCTGCCGGTAGTAGGCGACGCTGAAAGGGAACCGGGCCGGGTCACGGGCCACGCTGCCGTAGGGCCGGCCGCTATAGAAGACCAGGTACTCGGAGGAGGCCAGGTGCTCGGCCAGCGTGTTCATCTTTTGCCGGGTATCCGGTTCGTACACCGGGTACTGCCAGACCCGGTACCGGTACAGCTCGGGGATGAATTCATCCCAGTGGTTGTCGCTGACGATGAAAGTCCCCGAGGCGACGTTGTCCTCGAACCATTGGGATGCAGTCACCGCCGGGTGGTCCCTAACGTACACTTTTTCGAAAGCCAGGGCGTAGAAGGCGGTGGCGCCCACCACCCCGACCACCAGGCCCACGGGGAGCCAGGCGAGTCTGCGGCCGATACCCAGGCGGCCCAACCGGCGCAGCCACGGCGATCCCTTGGCCCGCCGCGGGATCAAGATCCCCCTGCTCACAAACCGCCGCCACGGGAAACCCGCCCAACCACTCGCTGAGGAAGGGACACCCCAGCCAACCCCGCCTACCGAACGGGGAGAGGGGGAGATTTCACCCTCCTCCGGGCCTTCCCCGATCAATGGTGAAGGGGGTTCGGTCGCGGTCCGGGCCCAGCTCACCAGCCAGAGGAGCATCCGCGCCCCCATGAGGATCATGAACGGCATCAGCGGGAAAACGTAGCGGAGGAACCGGACCTCGAAGCTCTCCAAGAACAGCAGGTTGGGGACCACCCAGGCCAGCAGAAGCAGGTCGGCCCTGCGGGTCTGCCGCCGCCTCAGGGCCAGGACGGCCGTGAAGGGGATGGCAATCCAGGCCACGACACCCAGGGGCAAGCCTAGCCCCCAGACGGCGCTCTGCTGAATCTGGTAGAGAAACGCCGGCGTATCGATGTACTGGATGGTAAAGGGCCACAGGCCGGCGTGACGGGCCATATCAGCCTGGGACAACAGGTCGCCGACGAATGCGCCGGCATCCAGCAGGGCGTACGGCGCGGAGATGAAGAACACGGCGGCCGCAACGGTACCCGCCACCGCGGCGTGGCCCACGGTCCGCTGCACCACCCCGGCGTCAATGTGCGACCACCGGCCACTCCCCGAATCCAGGACCCGATACCAGTAGGCCAACGCCAGGGGCAGCAGCAAGGGCAGAATGCTGACCTTGGGCGCCAGGGCCAGCCCAACCATCAGACCCAGGAAAGCCGAATCCCGCAGCCGCCTCCGCTCCACCATCCGGAGCATCGCCCAGAAGCTGCCCAGGGTGAACAGGACGGAAAAGGTCTCGGGCCGGTAGAAGTGACTGTGCTGGATGTGGATGACCGCCAGGGCCGTCAGCGCGGAGGCCAGCAGGCCAACCCCCCGGCCGAACATACGCCTGCCGAGGACGTATACCAGGAGGATGGTGCCCGCGTCGGCCAGGGCGGACAGGGGCCGGCCCACGAAGCGCATTTCCAGGGCGTTGATGTCGGTGAACTGCTCCACCACGGAGCGGAAAAACACCATGACGTAGATCAGGATGCTGCCCAGGGGGAACCAGTGGGGGTTGAGGGGGCTGCGCTCGGCGTCCAACAGCGTGCCGAGGCCGGGGAGTCCGGGTTCCGCATCGGGTTGGTCTCGAACGTAGCCGCAGTTCTGGTATCCCGGCGCCTCGGTGAGCAGGTCATACATGCACCCGGAGCGCATGTAGATGTCCCGCTCGTCGGGGTGAAACCCGTAGCCGGAGTCCCAGTCAGTCCCGTAGAGGCGAAGCCCCAGGCCCACCGCGAGGATAAGGACCAGGAGCCAGAAGGGCCAAGAAAGGCGGCCGTTAAGTGTCAGCCAGTGCATCCGCGGTCAGCGCTCGGCCGTCTGCACCCAGCCGTCGGCCCTCCAAGTACGTCCCGCGCCCACCGGTGAAGGCCGGCTGATGCACGGTTGCTCGTCGTAGGCGTAGGTGGAAGAGGGTGTTTCGACCAGCCCAATTTGAGTCCCCCCGGCCCCCCTTTTAGAGAGGGCCCAAGGAGGATTCTTGAGCGGCTCGTTCCGGCCTTGCCAAAGAGTCCCCCTCCCGGTTTTACGGACTGGAGAGCGGGTCAGATGCCTTTGTCGCTTATCAGGGCACACAAATCGGCGGTCCGGCAGGAATACCCCCACTCGTTGTCGTACCAGCCCATCACCTTCACCATGCGCTTTTCCATGACGATGGTGG
>CAJWBT010000053.1 GCA_913020235.1 uncultured Chloroflexota bacterium | reverse complement strand
GGACGGGCGCATAACCGCGGGCCATCATTACCTGGCCTATGAAGCGGGGGCCTACCCCGGCTCTCCCGTTGGCGGGGGAGCGATGACCAGCTTGGCCCCATACAAGATAGAGAACCTGCTGGTCGACGGCTATGACGTAGTCTGCAACAAGCAGAAGTCGTCGGGCTACCGGGCTCCGGGACAGCCTCAGGCAACCTTCGCCGTTGAGTCGGTCATCGACGAGCTGGCCGCGAAGCTGGGAATGGACCCTATCGACCTGCGGCTGAAGAACGCCGTCAAAGAGGGCGACAGAATGCCCAATGGGGTGCCGCACTCGCGGTTTGGCTGCCGGGAGCTGGAGGAAGCCATGAAGGCCCATCCTCACTACAGCGCCCCTCTGGAAGGCCCCAACCGTGGCCGGGGAGTGGCCGTGGCGTTCCGCTGGCAAGGAGGCCAGGCCTCGTCGGCCACCATCAACGTCAACAGCAACGGCACCATCAGCCTCACCAGCGGTTCCGTTGATCTGTCCGGGACCCGGACCACCGTAGCCATGCAGGCCGCCGAGGTGTTGGGCCTCGCGATTGAGGACGTAACGTCCAACGTTGGGGATACCGATACCGTGGGCTTCACCGCGAACAGCGGCGGCAGCCGGACCACCTTTGACACGGGCTTGGCCGCGATAGCGGCGGCCGAGGAAGTAAAACGGCAGATGGGCGCCAGGGCGGCTTTGCTGTGGGAGGTACAGGCGGAGGACGTTGAGTTCCGGGACGCCACTTTCATCTGCACCAGGAACCCGGCTGACCGGATCACCTTCAAAGATCTGGCGCGCCGGCTCATGCGGACCGGCGGCCCCATAACCTGTTCGGCCTCGGCCAACTCAACCGGGGTCGGGTCCTCCTTCGCCGGAAATATCGTGGATGTGGAAGTGGACCCCGAGACGGGGAAGGTGGACATTCTGCGTTTTACCGCGTTCTTGGATGCCGGCCTGGCGGTACATCCCAGCTTCGTGGAAGGGCAAATGCAGGGCGGTACCGTCCAGGGCATCGGCTGGGCGCTGAACGAGGAGTACTTTTACACGGGGGACGGGACCATGGCCAACTCGAGCTTCCTCGACTACCGTATGCCCACCTGCCTGGACGTTCCCGCTATCGACACGGTCATAATCGAAGTCCCGAACCCGCGCCACCCCTTCGGGCTGCGTGGTGTCGGCGAAGTCACCATCATTCCGGTGTTGGGGGCCGTTGCCAACGCCGTTTACCATGCCGTTGGCGTCCGGATGCCCGAGCTGCCGATGTCCCCGGGGGCCATCCTGAAGGCCCTTCAGGCGAAGGACCTCCAGAAGTAGAAGCGGGCCTAGTCTACGCCAAACTCTTTGCGCAGGCCGTTCATGGCTTCGGCGTTGTTGCGGCGGCGGTGCCGCTGGCCGCCCTCCTGGTTGCGCTGGCTCTTGCCGCGAGGGTTGGGCACCGTTCTGACGCAGACAAACACCGGGCCCGAATCGCTCAGCACCTTCTCGATCTGGGTGGCAAAGTCTTCAAGGTCATCAAACTCGTAGGCCGCCGCGTACCCGGCCGCACGGGCCATATCGCGGAAAGACACGATGTCTTTTCCGGGGGTGGGCTGTCCGCCGGTGGTGGCGTACATCCCGTTCTCCAGCACAAAGTGGTACAGGTTCTTGGGGCGCTTGTTGCCGATGGTCACCATGCTGCCCAGGTTCATCCGCAGGCTGCCGTCGCCATCCATGATGATGACCTTGACATCGGGCTGCGCGAGAGACACCCCGAGGGCCAGGGAAGAACACTTGCTCATGGCGGCGGCGGAGATGTCCCGTTCCTGATTGTCGCTGTAATCGGGCCAGGCGACGCCGGCGCGATGGGCCGGGACCACCACGGCATTGCCCCGGTGTTTCTGGATCACTGACATCATGTCAGCCATGTCTATCATGCTGCCCTCCTTGCTATACCCTCGCTATGCCCTCGGCTCTGGACACCGGCTCTCAACTGGGAGCCCGGACCGGCCGGGCAGTCGCCACAGAGCATGATATGTCAGAGGGGCGCTCTTGGCAAATCTGGGGACTCCGGACAAGGCCTAGGCACGCCGATACCTATCCGGACCGTGCACTCGTGTTAGGTGGACGCCACGCCGGGGAGCGGCTCACGCCCTCGACCCTTGCATGCGTTGGGCCAATACCGTTCAGCGGCCGGCTGAAACAGTTTAGCCCGATGCCACCGGTTCCGCTGGTGGATGGCTGTTCTCACGGCCTTTGAGTGCGGTCAAGGCCAGCTTGCGGCGCAGGTAGGCTATCTGAGTGGCCAGAGGCAGTCCTTTGGGACACCAGTCCTGGCAGGCCATGAACCCGACGCAGCCGAAGACTCCATCATCGGAACCCACTGCTTCGAAGAACTGGGCCCCGGTCCGCTGGTCCCGCGGGTCGGCGAGGAATCGGGCGACCCGCAGAAGACCGGCTGCACCCACGTAATCCTGCCGCATCTGAGCGGCGCCACAGGCCGCCAGGCAGCAGCCGCACTCGATACACCGGTCCAGCTCGTAGACCTTCTGCGCCTGGGTATCAGACATGCGCGCCTCTTCGGCCTCCGGGTCAAAAGCTCGAGCGTTCTCAATCCAGGACTCCACCCGCCGGCCCATGTCTCGGAACCAGCTTCCGGTATCCACCGAGAGGTCGGCTACCAGGCGGAAGAAAGGCATGGGCAGCAGGGTAATCTTGCGGGGGAGTTCGGCCGTGCGGGTCCGGCAGGCCAGTCTGGGCCGCCCGTTCACCAGGATGGCGCAGGAGCCACATACGGCGGACCGGCACACAAAGTCGAACTGAAGGCTCGGGTCCTGCTCCTCCCGCAGGCGGGTCAGCGCTGTGTACAAAGTCATCCTGGGAGTCTCCCCCAGGGCGAACTCTTGGAGCCTGGGCGAGGAACCGGGAAGGTTGGGGTTGTGGCGGAATACTCGAAAGACCAGCTCCCTGCTAGGCATTGACACCCTCCTTCACGGCTGCGGTCCTCGTTTCGCCATAGCCCCGCTCGCCCGGCGGCAACTCGGTGATGCGGACGGGCTCGTAGGTGAGGGAAGGCGCGTCGTGCCCGGTGGGCCAGGCGGCCAGGGTCCGCGTGAGCCAGTTGTCGTCGTCGCGGACGGGATAGTCCACCCGGTGGTGGCTTCCCCGGCTCTCGGTTCGGTTAAGGGCGCCCTGGGCGATGGTAAGGGCCAGACGGACCATCCCGGGGAAGCGCAGGGCCGCTGCCAACTCCGGGTTGGCGCCGTCACCGCTGGACCTGAGGCCGAGGCGCTGAGACCGGAATAGAAGCTCCCGCAGGCCCTCTACGGCCTCCCGCAGTCCGGACTCGTTGCGGAATATCCCTACCTTCTCCATGAGAATATCCGACATTCGGCGGCTCAGATCATAGACGTATTCTGGTCCCCCGGAAAGCAGTTGCCTGATCCGGGCCTGCTCTTGAAGTCTTGCCTCCTGAGCCAAGCCCCCGACCAGCCGGTCCGAGGGCGGAAGCAGGAGCCACTCCAGGTCCTGGGCGATGCGTCGCCCCACAACCGTACCCATGACCAAGGTCTCGGCAACGGAGTTACCCCCCAGACGATTGAACCCGTGAAGGTCCCAACAGGCCGCCTCGCCGGCGGCGTAGAGGCTGGCCAGCCCGTAGGCGTGTCCCTCTTTGTGAGTCCTGATGCCTCCCATGCTGTAGTGCTGGGTTGGCCTCACGGGTATAAGCTGGTCCACCGGGTCAACTCCAAGGAAGTCCCGGCAGATGGTGGCCACCTCTCGCAGGTTGGTGTTGACGTATTTGGCCCCAAGGTGGCGGATGTCCAGCCACAAATGAGGTCCGTACGGGCTTTCCACGCCCAACCCTTTGAGAATATGGGTCATCATCCGCCGGCTCACCACATCCCGTGAGGCCAGCTCCTTTTTCCCCGGCTCATAATCCAGCATGAACCGGTGCTCGTTCTTGTCCAGAAGATAGCCGCCATCGCCCCGGCACGCCTCACTGACCAGGATGTCGCCTGGCACCACCCCGGTGGGATGGAACTGGACCGCCTCCATGTTGCCCAGGGGCACCAGGCCCGTGGCCAGCGCGATGGCCATTCCCGAACCCTCGTTGATGATAGCGTTCGTCGACCGGCCGTATATGCGGCCGTGGCCGCCGGTGGCGATGACGGTGGCCTGTGCCAAATAGACGCGCAGCTCCCCGTTTCGTAGGTCGCGGACCACCGCGCCGTAGCACCGCTGACCATCATGGATGAGAGAGAGGGCTTCCGCCCGGTCATGAATCGCAATGCCCAACTGGAGGACAACGTTGTCCATTGTGTACACCAGGGCATGGCCGGTACCGTCGGCCGCGTAGCAGGCCCGCCACTTCTTGGTGCCTCCGAAGTCCCTGGCGGCGATGCGTCCCTCCATCTCGGGGAGTTCCTCTACGACCCGCCCGTCTGGCAGGATGCGGGGGCCGCTCACAACACGGGTCCAGGGGCAGCCCCAGTAGTCCATCTGGCGCACCGCGGCGGGAGCCTGGTCCACGAAAAGGCGGACCACGTCCTGGTCGCACCCCCAGTCCGCCCCTTTCACAGTGTCTTCAAAGTGTACGTCGGAAGAATCCCCTTCACTCATCGCCATATGGCCCAGGGCCGCCTGCATCCCTCCTTGGGCCGCCACCGAGTGTGACCTCCGGGGCGGTACCAGTGAGACGATGATCACTTTGAGCCCATTGGAGGCGGCTTCCACGGCCACCCGCTCCCCTGCCAGGCCGGCCCCGATAACCAGCACGTCGCTTGTTATGGTTGTCATTGGCTGCCTCCGATGCGGTAAAGGGCGCCCAGGATAGCGAAGCCCAGGGACAGGACAGCCACCGTCCACGCGGTCAGGATGCGGTGGGCCCAGGGACGCGTGAGCAATCCCCACTTCACCGAGAGGCGGTAGAGGCCGATGGACATGTGGGCCTCCACCAGCACGATGTAAGCGATGTAGAACACCAGGTAGACGCCAAAAACCCGGGCGCCGCTCTTCGACGCCTCGATGGGCAGGTCGGACAGGACAACCCAGAGGTGGATGGCGGCGAGCACCAGCAAGGCAATTCCGGTAAGAACCTGGGGCGGCCCAGGTCCAGGTGTCCAGATGCTTCAGGGAGCGCATGTGGCGCATCAAAGCCCGCTGCTGCGGAAAGGCCGTGGGAACCTTGCGGGCTGCCAGGTAGACGTGCCCCAGGAACATCACCACCAGCAGAGGCACAAAGGCGTGAAGCAGATAGAACCGCTCCAGGAAGGAGGCCAGGGTGTCCAAGGTGTCTGCCCCAAGCAGGACGGTGAAGAGAAGCCCCATGTGCATGACCATGAAGCCTGTCAGACCTATGCCACTCGCGCCGAGGGCCAACTCCAGGCGGGCAATAGTCCGGGATTCCTCGGTGTGGGCCCTTTTCCAAGCAGGCGACGCGATTGACTGCGACGCGCGATGGGCGCTATGGCGCCCGTCCAATCTGCGGTCGAGCGACTTCTCCAATTCAATCTCCAGCAACAACCCAGGTCTCCTTTCGCCCAGATACGGGAGTCCTTTCGGGCAAGAGCCCCCAAGTGGTGAGGCGCGACCGCGGTTACCTCGGCAGCACACCCATGTCGACGGTATCCGGGAGCGGAGCCTTTTCTTCCCGGGAGGTCTCAAGACCGGCCTCCAGTGGGGGAGGCAGCGGCTCCTCCGGGCTGCGGAAGATTCGCTCTCCAAGCTTCAGGTCTAGGACGGCACTGGCGAATTCCGTCACCCGCTGGACCACTAGCTGAGCGTCCGTGATGTACCGGTGGCCGTATTCGGGCGTGTCAACATAGGCTTCCACCTGCTCCGGCGGCAGCGGTGCTTGCTCCTGAAACTTCGTTACTTCCATTCTCAGGGTTCGTTCGCTGGCTTCGTAGTAGAAGAGGAGGACGTACCGAGCCACCTTCAGACCGGCCACCTGAATGCAGCCGAAGCTGGGTGGGGAGCACGCGTAGCGATGGGCGTAGTACTGACAATACCTGGTGCCGGCAGACCTGATGTCTTCAAGAGTCTGTATCCCCGGCGCGTCCAGGCACATCGTGCAGGGGTTGCCTTGATAGATGAGAGCCTTGTCCTTCATTTCCTTGCACCCCCTGGGAATGTCTCCTAATCTCAGTTTGCTGCCCCGGTGTGCCGTTGCCATCGTCCGCCGGTTCGAGTTGTTCCCAAACCTTGGCTAGGCGCCCAGCCGAAAGTTGTAGTACCAAAGACCGAAAGAAACATTGTGCAAAGAATCACAAAGTGCTAACATGATGGTAGACGTTCATGATCATGCGGGGTTGGCTGCGATGGAGGCGTTGAGGGTCCTGGTAGTGGATGACCACCCGGTGGTGCGGGAAGGGCTGTGCAACCTCCTGAGGCACGTGCCCGACATCGAGGTCGTGGGAGAGGCCGCAGACGGGCACCAGGCCCTCCGGTTGGTTGAGAAGCTGCGGCCCGACATAGCGCTGCTGGATGTGGTCATGCCGGGTCCCGGTGGCGTGGAGGTGACTCGCAGGATAAGAAAGATGTATCCCGGGACCGCCGTGGTCATCTTGAGCGCCCACGAAGATGACCGGTACATCCTGGGCCTCCTGGAGGCCGGCGCCTCGGGCTACCTGTTGAAGACTTCCACCGGGAAGGAGGTGGTCCAGGCGCTGCGGGCGGTCGGCGCCGGCGAATCGGTGTTACACCCCCACGTGGCCGCGAGGGTCCTGGCCAGAGCGATTCGTGCTCCCGTTCCCGCCACCTCTTTCATGGAGCGGGGACTGACCATGCGAGAGATGGAAGTGCTCAAGCTGGCGGCGAAAGGGAAGAGCAACAAGGAGATTGCCTCCGAACTCTCGGTGCGTGTTCCCACCGTCAAGTCACACCTGGTGACAGTGTTCACCAAGATAGGAGCGGGCTCTCGCACGGAGGCTATCTTGGAGGCCCTGCGGCGTGGCTGGATCAGCCTGGAGGACGAGGAGCCGGAGCCGCAAGGACGAGAACCCTGCGCTGTGAAACCGTCAGCCTAATGCCCTTTCCGAGCCCGAGCAGGGCCAAGAGGCAATCGGACGCGGGCCCGAGGGCGTTGAGTGTGCACGGCAACCCCTGAGGGGTGGGTTGGGGCCTCCGGACCTTGATGCACGAACCGGTGGTAGGCCCTTAAGGGGTGGGCGCGGACCCGGACGAAACCAGGACGGCGACGCCATGCGGTGGAAGGAAATCCGGAAGCTTCGCCTGAGGATGAAGGGCAAGCTGTGGGGCGGGCCCCAGGTCTATGAGCACTTTCTCACGGCTCGCCGGCGACGCCTTTGGCTGTGGGGCATCCTGACACTGGCCGTCTTCTTGCACTATGCCGACCAAGTTTCCCTCCTTGCCAGCACTGTCAACATCGTACCTTTGTCCCTCACCGACCGACAGGCCCTGGAGCGGATCCTCTTTCTCCTGCCTGTCGTCTACGCCACCGCGGCCTATGGAATTCGGGGTGGCAGCGCCGTGCTGTTCTTCGCCGCCGCCGTGATGGTGTCACGAGCCACCATGGGCCCCGGCAACCTGATTCAGTCCCTCCTCCAGACTGCCGGTGTCACCCTCACGGGCGTGCTCTTCGTCCTGTGGCTGGCTTCGGAGCGCCGCCGGGCAGACAATGCCCACGTCTCCGCGCAGCAGATCCCCCTGGCCCAGGAGCGCGAGCGGCAGCGCATTGCCCGAGACCTCCACGACGACACGGTTCAGTCCCTGTATGTGATCGCCCAGGTTCTGGACCGCCTGGCCTCCAACGGTCATGAAGGGCTGGGCGCCGAGGTTGCCTCGCAGGTCCTTGAAGTGCGCGGCAGGGCCGTCGAGACGATTACCGGGCTGAGGTTACTGATCCAGGACCTGCGTCCCCACATCCTCGATGACATGGGCCTCGTGCCCGCGCTCGAGTGGCTGGCAGACGAGTTCGCCCAGCGCAACGGAACCAAGGCCAGGTTGGAGCTGAGCGGTCAGCTTCCGGACCTCGGCCATGAAACCCAGCTCCTCCTGTGGAGGATCGCGCAAGAGGCCCTGAACAACGTTGGCAAGCACGCAGCGGCCAACGAGACGATTATCCTGTTGCGATGCGATGGCTCGAGGCTCCGGATGGCAATCGCCGACAACGGCAGGGGATTCGACTCGGCAAAGGTCGTCCGGGACTCACTTCGGACCGGGAAGATGGGGGTCTTGAGTATGCAGGAGCGGGCCCGGCTCCTTGGTGGAGTCCTGAACGTGCGCTCGGAGCCGGGTAATGGCGCGACGGTCAGCGTGGAAGTGCCCGTTTCGAGCCTCACGCGGGCCTGACCACGGCGCGGGACACAGGTCCTCCGCTTCCGACGCGGTAACCGTCTACTGCTCGTGGGGTGGCGTTAGCGCCGGTACCGGGAACTACCTCCCGGTTGGCAAATGGCCCGCCTATCCCCCATCCACCGCGGCAGGCCATTGGCCGAGGCTGGGGGAAAGGGCTTCGTAAGCCCGGGCTACCCGAAACAGGGTGCTCTCATCAAAGGGACGGCCAATAAACTGGACCCCGATGGGGAGGCCCGTCCGGGTGAACCCGCAGGGCACCGTGATGGCCGGCAGCCCGGTGGCGTTCATGGGACTGGTGCACCTGGAAATCATGCCAGACCCCGGCCCACGGACGGGGTACTCGGCGCCACCCAGGGTGATGTACCTGGCATCGATGGCCGGGGCAGCCACCGGCGCCGTGGGCGTCACCAGGAAGTCCACCTCCTGGAGAATGCGGGCGTGCTCCTCTTTGATTATCCGTTGCACCTTCATTGCCTTGGAGTAGTCCCGGCCCAGGACAAACTGGCCGGCCAGGGTGCGGTACAACGTGTCGGGTCCGTAATCCTGGCGGCTGGACCTGATGTACGGCTCGTGGGTCACCACGCTGTCGGCCATGCCGGGGATGCGCAGGGCCCCGGCGTACTCCATGCTGGGTATGCTGACCTCCCTTGATTCTACCCCCAGCTCTCCCAGGGCGGCGATGGCTTGCCGGACGGCCCTTTCCACCTCACCATCCACCAGGTCGAAGTAGTAGTTGGAGGGGACGCCCATCTTCATCCCGCGGGGGTCCCTCTCCGGGGCGGCGGAGTAGTCGGCCACCGGCACCGGCACCGTGCTGGGGTCCAGGGGGTCGTAGCCGGCAATGGCTTGGAGCACCAGGGCGCTGTCCCTGACCGAGCGGGTCATCGGGCCAATATGGTCGCCGTTGAAGCTGGTCACCAGCAGGCCCCGCTGGCTCACCCGGCCAAAGGTCTGCTTCAGGCCAACCACACCGCAAAAGGTCCCCGGCAGGCGCACCGAGCCGCCGAGGTCCGTGCCCAGCGAGGCGAAAGTAATCCCCGCGGACACGTTGGCCCCGCCTCCTCCGCTGGAACCTCCGGGGACATGGGCCAGGGCCCACGGGTTGTGTACCGCGCCGTAATGGGGATTGTTCGAGGTGACTCCCGCGGCGAACTCCTCCAGGTTCTCCTTGCCCAGGATGATGGCTCCGGCCTCTTTGCATCGCCGGACCACCTCGGCGTCTTCCCCGGGAACGTTATCGGCGAGCACCTTGGAGCCCACCGTGGTGCGGACACCGGCGGTAGCGATGTTGTCCTTTATGCCGATTGGGATACCCTGTAGCGGTCCCAGGTGTTCGCCCCGGGCCAGGGCCGCTTCCTGGTCCTTCGCCTGGCCCCTCGCCTCGTCGTGCATTATGGTGATGAAGGAGTTCAGGACCGGCTGGAGCCGGTCCGCCTGGGCCAGGGCCGCCTCCGTGAGTTCCACCGGAGACACCTCCCGGGCCTGGATCCTCGGCGCCAGCTCCGATATGGTCAGCCTGAGCAGTTCGAGGTCAGCCATCAGCGTCCCCTCCTTCATCTACCCTCAGGAGGCGGCTGGACACGACGCCGGACAGGTCCAGGTCTCGAAGCTTTTCCACCTCCGCGAGGTAGCTGTCCAGCTCGGGCCGTATCAGCTCCATCTCCGCTTCGGAAAGGTCGAAGCCGTGAAAGTCACGGATAATCCGGGCCAGGGTCTCCTTTGGAATGGACATTGCCTTCACCTCCTAGGAGAGGCCATCTTGGAGCAGAGTGTACATGCGGGTTGGGGAAGAGGCAACCGGTTGGCTTCTTTGGCCTGCGGTCAAGCGCCGGTGCTTCTTACCGGCGGAGGGATCTTGCCCAAGTACCCTGAAACACGTCACCCCGAGTGAAGCGAGGGGTCTGGGGTGGTGGGTCCAGGCTGCCAAAGAGGAACCCCGCACCAGATTCCTCGTCGCTTCGCTCCTCGGAATGACGGTTTGA
>CAJWBT010000052.1 GCA_913020235.1 uncultured Chloroflexota bacterium | reverse complement strand
CCGGCGGCCTTCCATGCGGGACGGTACTGGTCCATGATGTTCACGTAGGTATCCCCGGAGAGCGCGGCCAGCCAGCTCATGATCCGTTGAGTATCCTCCGGCATTCCCGGCATTACCAGGTGCCGGACCAGCACTCCCCGGAGGGCCAGGCCATCCTCGTCGACCTTCAGTGGTCCAACCTGAGCGTGCATTTCCGAAAACGCCCGGCGGGCCACTTCCGAATAGTCTGGGGCCAGCAGATACCTGCGGCTCCGCGCCGAGCCCCAAAGCTTGAAGTCAGGCATGTACATGTCCACCAGCCCGTCCATCACCCGGAGACTCTCCAGGCTGTCGTAACCGCTGGTGTTGTACACCAGGGGAAGGCGCAGGCCCATGTCGATGGCATGGGGAAGGGACTCCACGATCTGGGGAACAACGTGCTCCGGGGTGACAAAGTTGATGTTGTGGCAGCCCCGCTCTTGAAGAAAGACCATCAGGCGGGCCAGGGCCTTCGGTCCCACCTCCTCCCCGTCGCCCGCCTGGCTGGTCTCATAATTCTGGCAGAACACACAGCGCAAGTTGCACCAGGAGAAGAATATCGTGCCGGAGCCCATCCAGCCGCGCAGCACATCCTCCTCCCCCAGATGGGGGAAGGCGCTGGCCACCCGGGCGTGGCGGCCCACGCGGCAGACGCCGAAGCGGTTGGCCCTCCGGTCCACTCCCCGGCACAACCGCGGGCACACCCGGCAGGAAGGGCCAAGGTGGGAGAGGGCCTCTTCCATTTTCTCCTTGAGCCTACCCTCCTCCCAAGCCTTCAAATAGGCAGGCGTAAACCCCCGCTTCGACAGGAGGAAGCGCCCGCCGCCGTCGACCTGGCGGGGGATGGACGACACTCCCATGTCTCTCTCCTGCCACCAAAGTAGTTGCCGGCCCGGTGGGTGTCAAGGTAGGAGACGGCCCCGGCGGGCGGGCTGTTTGAAGAATCAACAGCGGCAGGGCGCGAACTCACTCGAATCTTGACAGGGAGCAGCCGATGGCATAGGTTACTGAGGGCCGAAGCCAGCCGCACCCACGCCGATTCATCGGAGGATATCGAATGGTCGAGGAGAAGTCAGGCGTGGAACTTCTCCTGAGCCCCTACCGGGTCCTGGACCTCACCGACGAGCGGGGGCTTCTCTGCGGCAGGATGCTCGCCGACCTGGGCGCAGACGTGGTCCAGGTAGAGCCGCCGGGCGGAAGCACCGCGAGAAACCTGGGACCTTTCTACGAGGACGACGTCCATCCGGAGAAGAGCCTCTTCTGGTGGGCCTACGCCGCCAACAAGCGGGGGATCACCCTGAACCTGCACACCGCCGGCGGCAGGGAACTGCTCCACCGGCTGGTGAAAGACGCCCACTTCCTCATCGAGTCCTTCCCTCCCGGATACCTGGCGGACCTGGGCCTGGGATACCCCGACCTGGAGGCCATCAACCCCGGCCTGGTGATGGTTTCGATCACCCCCTTCGGGAAGGACGGCCCCTACGCCGGCTACCAGGCCCCGGATATCGTGGGCCTGGCCACCAGCGGACTCCTGTACCTCACCGGCGACAGCGACCGGCCCCCGGTGAAGGTGGGCTTTCCCCAGTTCTACCTTCACGGCGCCGCGGCCGGGGCCGGCGGAGCTATGCTGGCCCACACGCACCGCGCTCTCACCGGCCAGGGCCAGCACGTCGACGTGTCGTGCCAGCAGGCGGTGGCCAAAGCCCTGGCCAACGCCCCACAAAACTGGGACATAGACGGCGTGGTCATCAAGCGGATGGGCGCTTTCCGCCAGGCTTCCAAAGATGCCACGGTACGAATCACCTGGCGGTGCAAGGACGGCCACGTGAACTTCATGCTCCAGGGCGGCTCGACCGCGAGGAGCACCCGCTCCATGCTGGCCTGGATGGACGAGGAGGGCATGGGTGACGAAGACTTGAAGAGGGTCAACTGGGAAGAGCTGGGCTTCGGCCAAGGCTCGGCGGAAGTCGCGGAGATGGCCGCGATACCCATGGACCGGTTCCTTATGAGTCATACGAAGGCTGAGCTAACGCAGGGGGGCTTCGAGCGCCGCATATTGCTCTCCCCGGTAGCTACCCATAGAGACCTCCTGGACCACCCCCAGCTGAAGGCCCGCGATTTCTTCAAGGAGCTGGAACACCCGGAGTTAGAGGCCTCGGTGACCCATCCGGGAGCATTCGTGAAGAATGAGGGGGAACCGAGAGTCGGATTGCGCCGACGGCCCCCTCTGATCGGAGAGCACAACCGGGAGATATACCGGGATGAGCTGGGCCTCACGCTGGATGAGCTGACCGGCCTCAGGGAAGGGGGTGTGATCTGATGGCCGAGAAGCCGTTGAGCGGGGTCAAGGTTCTGGACTTCTGCTGGGTGGTGGTGGGACCTATGACCACCAAATACCTGGCCGAGTTCGGCGCCACCGTTGTGAGGGTGGAATCCTCCAAGCGGCCCGAGACGCTGCGGCGGGCCGCTCCATTCAGGGGCGGAGAGTACGGCATAGACCGCAGCGGCTACTTCGCCAACTACAACGCCAATAAGTACGGCATCACCATCGACATGCGCCATCCCAGGGCCAGAGACCTGATCCTGCGAATGGTGCCCTGGGCGGACCTGGTGACTGAAAACTTCACCCCCGGCACCATGTCGAGCTGGGGCCTGGGATTCGCCGACCTTCAGAAGATGAAACCCGGAATCATCATGTTCAGCACCTCCATGCTGGGCCGGGGCGGCCCCATGGAGAACCAGCCGGGTTTCGGGCCGATCCTCACCTCCCTCTCCGGCCTGACCAGCATCACCGGCTGGCCCGACCGGGACCCGGTGAACCCTCACGGACCTTACACCGATTTCGTCGGCCCTCGCTTCGCGATGGCCGCCGTGCTGGCGGGCCTGGACTATGCCAGACGTACTGGCAAGCCGCTTCATCTGGACATGTCTCAGCTTGAGTCCTCCATCCATTTCTCGGCGCCTTTCGCGTTGGATTGGGCGGTAAATGGACGAGAGCAAGGCCGCAAGGGCAACCGGGAGCCGGGAGCAGCGCCCCACGGCGTGTATCCCTGCCGGGGAGAGGACCGTTGGATCGCCATCGCCTGCACCTCCGACCGGCAGTGGGAGGCACTGCGTCAGGTCATGGCCCCGGACGGACAGGGCTGGGTCCACCAGGAGCGCTTCTCCGGTCTGCTGGGCCGCAAGTCCTCGGAGGATGAGCTGGACCGGCTGCTGGGCGAGTGGACCGGGTCCCAGGACGCCCGGGAGCTGATGGACACCCTCCAACGGGCGGGAGTGCCCGCCGGGGTGGTGAACGATTGCCGCGACCTTTTCGAGGACCCCCAGCTCAAGCACCGGGGGCACTACCAGTTCCTGGAGCATCCGGAGCTGGGCGTCTATGCCACGGAGGGCACCGAGATGGTCCTGTCTCGGACGCCGGGGAGCCTGGAAACGGCGTCGCCCCTCATCGGCCAGCACACCGAGCAGGTGCTCCGAGAGATTTTCGGCCTGTCTGCGGAAGAGTTCAACTCCCTGAAAGAGGACGGGGTACTGGAGTAGGCTCCGGGCCCGCCCAAGCGGCCGAACTGGCCCCCGCTCCTCCGCCCGGAAGGGTAAACCAGTGCTTACTTGCGATAATCGGCGTTACCACCACCGTTCGTGGTGAGCTTGTCGAACCACTTGCCTAGCGCCCTTCGACAAGCTCAGGGTGAACGGATGATCGTAACGGCAATTTTCGATGTTAGGTACTGGGGAGAGGTCCGGCGGTACGCGCTCGTTCAAGGGGCGAAAAACCGCGTCAATGAATTCGTTTCTCGAAGCCCTGCCACTCTTTCTCCCGGAGCACGAACTTCTGAATCTTGCCGGTGGCCGTCTTGGGCAGCTCGCCGAACTCGACGTGCTGCGGGCATTTGAAGTGGGCGATGCGCTCCCGGCAGAACTGGATGATCTCATCCTGGGTCACCTTGGCGCCATCCCGCCTCGCCACGAAAGCCTTGGGCGTCTCGCCCCAGCGCTCGTCGGGCACGCCGACGATGCAGACCTCCAAGACGGCCGGGTGCTCCATGATTACCTTCTCCACCTCCTGGCTGGAGATGTTCTCACCGCCGGAGATGATGATGTCTTTGGCCCGGTCCCGGAGTTCTATGTAGCCGTCCGGGTGCCAGACCGCCAGATCGCCCGAATGGAACCAGCCGCCGGTGAAGGCCCGCGCCGTAGCCTCCGGGTCGTTAAAGTAGCCGGACATCACGTTATTGCCCCTCATCACCACTTCGCCCATGGTCTCGCCATCCCGGGAAACGTCTTCCATGTCCTCGTTCACCACCCTCACGCCGGGCTCGGCCATGATGTAGGAAACACCCTGACGGGACTTGAGGCGGGCCCGCTCCTCAACGGGGAGTTCCTCCCAGCCGGGTTGCTCGGCGCAGACGGTATGCGGTCCGTAGGTCTCGGTTAACCCGTAGCCATGCTGGATCCGGGCGCCCATCTCCTCAATGGTCCGGATTACCTGAGGCGCCGGCGGCGCTCCGGCGGTGACCATGATGACGCCCGACAGGTCCTGGCCCGCCGCAGCGGGCGAGGAGTAAAGGGAGGTGAGGACAGTAGGAGCGCAGCACATGTGGGTCACGCCCTCCTGCCGGATAAGCCGGTAGACCTCTTCCGGTTCGACCCGCCGCAGGCACACGTGGGTGGCCCCGACCGCCGTCACGCCCCAGGTGAAGCACCAGCCGTTGCAATGGAACATCGGCAACGTCCAAAGGTACACGCTGCGCCAGCTCATCCCCGCCTCCAACACCTCGCTGATGCCGGCAAGGTAAGCGCCCCGGGCGTTGTACTCGACACCCTTGGGCTGGCCCGTGGTGCCAGAGGTGTAGTCGATGGCTATCGTCTCCAGTTCCGAGTCCAGCTCCGTTCGGTGGACCCTTTCCGGAGCTGAGGCGAGAAACGACTCGTAGTCCGGGCCCGGGATGTCTTCGGCCTTGGGTGCGGTGTCCACCACCTGCACGAAGGTGGTAACCCCGGGGACATCGTCCTTCAGACCCCGTACCGTCGGCGCCAGCTCCGAGTCGAAAACCAGCACCTTGGCCCCGCAATGGTTGATGATGTAGGCGTTCTCCCTGGAGGAAAGGCGGTAGTTGAGGGCCACCACGACCGCTCCGATGTAGAGGGGGCCATAGTGCCCTTCGAGCATCGGCGGGCCGTTGGGCGCCAGGAACGCTACCCGGTCGCCTTTCTCCACACCCACGCTTTTGAGCGCCCCGGCCAGGCGTTTGACCCGGTCCAAAAGCTGGAGATAGGTGTACCGCCGGTCGCCGTATACCACCGCTGTCTTGCCGGGATAAACGAAGGCGCTACGTTCCAGGAACGCCAACGGGTTCAGGCCCTGGTACGACACATTCTGCTGCATTGCGCTGTCCCCTTCCCGAGACCATTACCGTCTCTCGAATAATATGGTGCACAGACCGCTGATCGGCGGCTGTCTCTCTTCACCTACCCGCACCCGCGAGGGTGCCTGGAAGTGTATTGAGCACCATCTTCCCTGTCAATGCCGTTAGTCCGGCTTCGAGATTGAGCGGAGGTTTCTGAGAAAGGACCGGGGCCGGCGGGGAAACCCTGGATAAGGAACTGGAGAGCGTGTAAGCTTCTTCCTGCAAGCACGGCCACCAATGGGACCTGAAACGGGACCCGTCCTTGTGGCCCATTCGAGGAGGGAAACGTGCCCGAAACGAGGGAGGGACCGCCAAGGGTTTCCCCGGACAATGACAACGGCTATCTGGAGGAGCTGACCAAGGCCATTTTCCGTGCGGGGTTTAGTTGGAAGGTCATAGAGCAGAAGTGGGACAACTTCCGAAAAGGGTTCGACGGGTTCGATGTTCCCAGGGTGGCCACCTACGGGCCTGAGGACATCACGCGCCTGTTCAATGACGAAAGCATAGTACGCAACCGGCGCAAAATACTGGCCACCGTGGACAACGCCCAGACGATGCTCGAACTGGCGTCCGAACACGGCTCCTTCTGCGGCTACCTCCGGTCATTGGACAACCTGGACTACGCCCAGCGGGCGAAGGTGCTGACCGGCCGGTTCAAGGGCCTCGGCCGTACCGGAACCTTCGTTTTCCTGTATTGCGTCAACGAGGAAATCCCGGATTGGCACCAGCGGTAGACCTCCGGTAGCAGCGGCCGGCGCCTCGATCACCAAGCTCTTATCTTCCGCCGTGGACCGCTGCCGCGTGTTGGTGGGCTGATACACAATGGGCTCTGCCCCTCATCCTACCCCTCATAACCGCCTCGCGGACAGCTCTTCATGGGCGGCGTAGCGCGACACATCCACCCTTCGACCGTCTTTCCGGCGGAGGCCGGAATCCAGAGATGCCAGGACTGGTTTCCCCTTCCGCGGAAAGGCCGGGATGACAGACCGGGTGGCAAGCCATTTGCGAGACCCCAGTCTAGAAGCCCTTGCCGCCCGGCCTGCACGTTTCCTGATGTTCTTGGGGAATCTCTTTCACGAGATAGTTTCCTTCAACAACTGGCTGCTTTGCCTCAAAACTGTCATTCCGAAGAGCGAAGCGACGAGGAATCTGGTGCGGGGTTCCTCCATGGCAGCCTGGACCCACCACCCCAGACCCCTCGCTTCACTCGGGGTGACATTTTCCAAGGTGCTTTTGAGGCAAGACCGCAACTGGCTGGCGGGCGGGAAGATCGTCCTCTGTGCTCGATGCAACGCCGCGGCTAACCGGCCCGCAGGAGGCACTCGGGGGCGTCGTTTCGTGGCGAGTTGACCAGCGTGGAGACCGGATAGGCTTCCAGCTCCGCCGCCGGACAGGGGACCAGCAACCGGGTCAGCGCGCCGGGGTCATCGATGCCCGTGTCCAGCCAGGTGGCCTCAGCCTCTTGGGTCAGGATCACCGGCATCCGGTCGTGTATCGGCTCCATCAGGCTGTTGGCCGCGGTGGTGATGATGGCGCAGGAGTGCAGCGATTCGCCGGAAGGGGCTTTCCACGTCTCCCAAAGCCCCGCCATGCCGAAGGGCTCCCCGGACCTGGTGGCGATGTACATGGGAACCTTCGCGCCCCCTTCCTTCTTCCACTCGTAGAAGCCGTCGGCCAGGACCAGGCACCGCCGCTTCCGCAGGGCCTGGCGAAAAGCGGGCTTATCCGCCACCGTCTCGGCGCGGGCGTTTATCATGCGGGAGCCGATGCGGGGGTCCTTGGCCCAAGAGGGGACCAGGCCCCAGCGCAAGAACCCGGCCCGGTTTCGCCCATCGTTCACCACAGCCAGCACGTCCTGGGTTGGGGCGACGTTGTAGCGGGGCCGGTACACCAGATTCCCGGCCTCGAAGTCGAACCTTGCCTGGAGATTGTTCAGTTTCGACGTAAGGCTGTAGCGTCCGCACATCGGGTGCAACCCTCCTTCGGGCCGAGCCGTCACCTCCATGTTATCAAACTTGGACCCTGTCTTTGAAGAATCCGCTCCGGCAAGCCGGCACCAACGGTGGCGCTGAGCCACGATATGAGGTAGATTTAACGGGTCAAGCGGGGCAAGGTGGCCTGTGTTACCGATTTGTCAACGCCCAAAGGAGGAAGGCATGCCGGAGTCGATAGCAGAATCCTACATTCGAAAGAACCCCAGATCGGCGGAGCTTCACCCCAAATTCAAGCGGGTCTTCCTTTCCGGCGGCGCAGGCCATGACGGCCATGTCGCCGGCCCGTTCCCCATCGTGATTGATCGCGGCCTGGGGCCGCGCAAGTGGGACGTGGACGGGAACGAATACGTCGACTTCGGAATGGGGTCGGCATCGTTACTGTTGGGACACGCCCACCCGGAGGTGGTGGAGGCCCTGGTTCAGGCGGCCCCTCAGGGCTCCCACTACGGAGCGCCCGTGGAGAAAATGCTGGAATGGGGGGAGCGGGTCTGCACCCTGATGCCCTGCGCCGACAAAGTCCGCTTCGTCGGGTCGGGGGCCGAGTCCACCATGCTGGCCATGCGCGTCGCCAGGGCCTTCACCGGCAAGGAGAAGATTATCCGCTGGGAGGCCCACTATCACGGCTGGCACGACTACGTGATGCCGGGCAACCTGTCTCCTTACGACGTGCCCGCCTCCACCGGCATCCCCAAGGGCGCGGTGGAGTCGGTCATCGTACTGCCACCGGACCTGGAAGCCCTGGAGCGCACCCTGGCCGCCAACAAGAACGTTGCCGGGGTCATCACCGAGGGGTCCGGTGCATCCTATGGCACCGTTCCCCTGCAGCCCGGCTTCGTGGCAGGGGTGCGAAAGCTGACCCAACAGTACGGGGTGGTAATGATCCTTGACGAGGTTATCACCGGCTTTCGTTGGAGCCCGGGCGGCCTGCAACAGAAACTGGGGGTCACTCCTGACCTGTGCACCATGGCCAAGATCGTCACGGGCGGGATGCCGGGCGGCGCCGTGGGCGGACGGGCCGACGTGATGCAGGTCATCGAACAGACCGGCGATTCCCATCACGACCGGTTTGATCGCGTCTCCCACGGGGGAACCTTCAACGCCAACCCCTTGTGCGCCGCCACCGGCAACGCCGCGCTGAAGATCGCCGCCACCGGCGAGATGCAGGAGAGCGCCGACCGGATGGCCGACCGGCTGCGCCGGGGCCTGGGGGAGATCGTGGACCGGTACGAGGTGGCGGCCTGCGTCTACGGAGAGGCCTCCACCTTCCACCTGTATTTCGGGGCCCGGTCCATCGAGGGCCTGGACGCCAACGCCCTCAAGAGCATCCCGGGGGAAATCCAGAGGGGGTTCCGTCAGGCCCTGCAGGTCCGGGGCGTGGACCTGATGTCCCGGTGCAGCGGAGTGCTCTCCGGCGTCCACACCGAGGCGGACATAGACGAGAGCCTGGATGCCTTTGACGGGGCCTTCAAGGCCATGATCGAAGACGGCCTGGTCAGCTATAGCTGAGGCTCCGGCCTCGCCGGTACTGTGACGGTTCAGTGGCCGGCTGCCTGGGAGCGCATCCGGTCACCAATCACTTTGGTTCGACATGCTCGGGACGAACGGTGGAGGAGCGCTCTCTCCGTTCGTCCCGAGCATGTCGAAGGACCGTCCGTTTCAGGTCCTGCAATCGTCGAATAGGCGCCAAGTGTGTCGACCGGACTATTGCGGCCGGCATCGGCGGCGTTCTAGAAACTCCTAGTCGGGAAACCCTCGCCGTGCGGCGGTGGTCATCCAGGGTCATGATGCCATTTGCCAGAGCGGGCCCGAGGGGACCCACCGGGCGCCGGGGTCTGGAGGTTGTTGCCATGGAACGCATCGGGGTGGCCTTTTCCGGAGGCATGAATCCGACGGATGTCGTGGAGTGCGTCCGGCTGGCGGAGGAGCTGGGGTATGAGTCCGCGTGGATGTCGGAAGGGCATGGCGGTGACCAGTTCTCCGTGCTCACGGCCTGCGCCCTGGCCACCAGCCGTATCCTCTTGGGGACCGGCATCACCAGCGTCTTCGTCCGAAGCGCCCCCACCATCGCCATGGCCGCCGCCAGCGTTGACCACTTCTCCCGGGGCCGGTTTATTCTTGGGCTCGGGACCAGTCACAAGGTCCAGGTGGAGCCAGAGCACGGCCTGGTGTTCTCTCAGGCGGTGCCCCGATTGCGGGACTGCGTCCAGGTGGTGCGAGACTTGCTGCGCCATGGGGAGGTCTCCCTACAGGGCAGCGTGTACAATATCGACCACTTCGACCTGACCTTCCAGCCAACGCGGAGGGAGATCCCCATATACGTATCGGCGGTGTTCCCCAAGATGCTGGAGGTGTGCGGCGAGATTGCCCAGGGCGCGTTGCTGACCTGGTGCACCCTGGAGAACGCCAGGACCGCCACCCACCACGTGGCCCTGGGCGCGGAGCGGGCGGGGAGGGACCCAAAGGAAGTGGATGTAGCCACCTTGCTCCGCTGCGCCATCGACACCGACAAAGATCAGGCCCGAGACTCGCTGCGGAACAACACAGCCCTCTACGCCGCCACGTTCCCCCGGTACCGCAGGTTGATGGCTGACGCCGGGTTCGGCGACGAGATGGAGGCGGTCCGGCGGGCCTGGCAGGCGGGAGACCGCGAGAAGGCCATGCGGCTGGTGCCCGCCGGCCTTCTCGACAAGATGGCGCTGCTGGGCACTCCCGAAGAGTACCGGCAGAGGTTGCTGGAATACCGGCAGGCGGGCATCACCCTGCCGATCATATCCCCCAGGGTGTCGGGGCCGGACCCCAAGGAGCAAGCGATGCGAGTCATCCGGGCCGGCGCGCCGCAATAGGACGCCGATAGGACGTAGTTGATGGATTTTGACTTCACCGAAGAGCAAAGACATTTTCGCGATGAGGTCCGCTCCTTCCTGGAGCGGGAAGTCCCCATGGAAGACCAGGAGGTCTTCGGCGTCGAGACCGAGGAGCAGCACCGGCGCGCCCA